>NZ_CAKTTZ010000019.1 GCF_934617235.1 uncultured Ellagibacter sp.
GGTCGGGATGACAGGATTCGAACCTGCGACATCCTGCTCCCAAAGCAGGCGCGCTACCAAACTGCGCCACATCCCGACGCTACACAGCGGCATCGATTATAGCAGAAGAATCGAAATCCGCCGGAAAGACTTTCTTGAGCGATCAACTCTTACCCCCTGCCCTTTCCTTCCGCGACCGCCCTCCCCCGTGGCCCCACCTCCCCGCCTCGACCGACCTTCCCTTTCGGCCCCCTTGCCCTCCTCCACCGCGCTGGCCCTTCCCTGCTGCGCCCGACATACGAGCATCGTTTCCTAACAAAATATGCACGCCCAATGCCACTTTCGACCCGATTCACCAAGGTCATTGCAACCATTCGCAAATACGCACCACACTTTTTCACGTTAAATACCATTTGACGGGTTATACTAAGCACACTGTTAGTAATTGCACTCAGCAACTTTCCAGCGGAATGAGATTGCGAGCACTTTCTGGCAAGCGCATTCTCATCAGGAGAAAAGGGGGACGGACACCATGAGATATCCAAGAAAGCTACTAGAGGGGCTCAAACGCACCGTGGCAGTTTGCGCTGTCGCAGCATTGACGTTTGGGGTATCGGTGAATACCCCCCCCCCAAGCCACTGCTGACGAGGTAGTTGGGGCAACGGATCAATCCGCAGCGCTAACGCAGAACGTCAAGACCGCGACAGCGCTCGACGAAAACCTCGAAACCAAGGTCACCCTCTCGTTCCCAGGTCAGCGCGAGGCAGAGCCCGCCGACGTCGTGTTCGTGCTGGACAAATCCGGCGCTTCCGCGCAGACGGACATCTTCAAGCAGGCCAAGGCATTCCTTGAAGAAATCAACCAGAAGGCCAATGCCGACGGCCTCAACATCAAAGTCGGTGTCGTACTCTTCAATAAGATGGGCAACGTGCAGCTGCCGCTGACTGACGTGGCAACGGGCTACGACGACATCCTGAACGCGATGAACTCGAGCGTGCGTTCGGGCACCAACATGCACGCCGGTCTTCTTGCCGCCAAGAGCATTCTCGACGCGGACACCGCCGTTAAGGCCGAGAACAAGCACGTGATTCTCATCAGCGACGGCGCGACCTACCTCTACTGCAAGGACGGCGACTTCACCAAACCGTACACCAGGTCGTTTGGCAGCGTTGAGGGCGGCAGAAACATGATGGGCGGCATCTGGGAGTGGCAGTCCCGTGAGTACCACACCGACAACGCCTGGAAGAAGTTCTCCGACGGCTCGAATTTCATCTTCTCGCAGGCCATGACCAGCCCCGAGAAGCTCGCCGAGTACCTCGCCTACTATCGCGATCAGTACGAGAGCTCCGACAAGAACTGGGCCCAGTACGACTACGAGTACACCGTTTTAGCAGCCAATACCGGCACCACGAACCCCATTCCCGTTGACGTGACCGCGCCGTGCAACATCGACGTCGCATTCTGGAGCACGGATGACACTTTCCAGTCGATGGTCAATGCCGGCTACGACATGAACGTCTATTACAAGAACGCCGCCGACTTTGATGGCCAGGTCTTCCTGAAGTACCTCGTCAGAAACTCCAATAACGGCGAGCTCAACACCGATTTTGACAAGCTCAAAGCAAAGCTTGTGGACAAGATCGCCGCAGGTTCGACGGTCGAGGACACCATCGGCGCCAACTTCGACTTCGTCAACGACCCCGCCAAGATCAGCCTCACCGCCAATGGCGAAAAGCTCGCTCCCGTGAAGATTGACACCACGACCTACGGCTTCGGCAAGAAGAGCGACGGCACGTATCGCTTCACCCTGAAGTACCAGGCTGGGGAAAACGAGAAGCTCACGCTCACGCTGAACGAGGCTGCCGCTCCGAGCAGGCCCGTCGTGTTGGAATACAGCGAGCTTCTGGTGAATAAGCCCACCGAGCCCGGCACCCACACGCTTAAGGTTAACGAGAGCGCGGTGCTCCACCCGATCGACGGCAATGGCGTGGCTGGCAAGGCCTACGAGTTCCCTGTTCCCACCGTCGACTATACGGTTGCCAAGCCCGATCCGGCCCCGCAACCCGGCGCTACCGACAAGCCTTCCGACAGCGGAACGACCGCCGACAAGCCGGGTGCAAAGAGCACTCTAGCGAAGACCGGCGATGAGGCATTTGTAATGGGCATGGTATGCCTGCTCGCTGCCGGCGCAAGCGCCTGCGTGATTGCCACCGCCCTGAAGCGCCGTCGCGATTAAGGGGCGTTCGAGCGGACAGCCGTTTGCCCGCGAAACGTTCGCTGCAGCAGGAAATACCGAAAGCGAGCACTGAGAGTTGACCTCGAGGCGAAGTTGTACACGCGACTTCGCCTCGATTGTTTTGCCCCCGAGAATGCGTGCCTATTGGGGCATTTCGATGCCGGAAGTCATAAGTAGTCGAGACGAGCCGACCAGCGTCGTCGACAGTCACGAAGGATGCGAAGTGGCTGTTTAAATCGAATTCATAGGCTTCAATGTGTATTAAATGCCACCAGCTAGAGCACGATACGATTTCGAACTGACGAAAGCGAACTTCAGAGCTTTCATTTCATAAGAAGGCGAGAATATGAAGAACACGGGCAAGTATATGAGCGACAAAGAAGTACATGAGCTGATGATGCGCAAAGTAGCTTTCGAAGCAAAAATCCAAAAGCTGAAAACTCAAGAGAAGAAAGCTGCGAAGAAATAGTTTGTTTCTTTCATTTTATGCAGATCGACCAAGCCGTCCTTCGGGGCTGCTTTTTATGTTCGATTCGAAGTGGTCGCATGTGGCTAGCCAAGCCGCCAAACATCGAATCCGACGGTTCTGAGTTGCCAAGCGGGACGATCGACGCAGGGCATCGAGCTCACCCGCCCCAACGCGACTGAGCCGATATCCCCCTAGCGTGGCTTTTTCAGGGATGCAGAACACTTACCAGAGAAGAGCTTTTGCTCGCCTGTGATTTTCGTCGAGCGCTGCCACGGTCTTGGCGTTTTGCGTTTGAGCTTATTACCGATAACGACTCGGCGCCGCTAGGCGCCCGAGTTGGCTCCCACGCCCTCATCGCTCCGATTCACCAAGTCGAATCGGAGTTTCTGTACGAGAATGACGTTTTGTTGCGAAGGAATTGCGTACGACTCCACAAATCGCGTAATATTGTGGATTATTTTGCTTCAATTGCGACATTTTTGGGACAGATAAGGCGAATTAACGGACAACTTCACCATTCCTTCATAACATTTCGTCAATCTCGTACAGAAAGATTGCCCCCTATCATGAGTGTCCGAAAGAACGATGCAGGCCAGATCGTTGATCACTCTACGCTAATAAGACGTGGCTGTAACGAGCACGAGGCGCCCGGTCACAATGGATAGATTGTATTCACTCAGATTTGGAGCGGGTTGGGTCCCGCATCGGGTCCCGCTATATATCCCGTGCTTGATCCCCGCTTGGTCCTAAAACAAAAGGCCAGAAGCTTAGAGCCTCTGGCCTGGTGTTTCATGGAGCGGGTGACGGGAATCGAACCCGCGTTATCAGCTTGGAAGGCTGAAGTTCTACCATTGAACCACACCCGCAATTTACAGCGTTAGCTATTGTACCGCAAGTTTCCTCATCGTGGCAAAACTTTTCATGAAGTTCCAATTAGCCACAGAGAAGGCCATCGTGAAGGAGGCTCTTCCCCTTGCGCAACCGGATCAACTATCAGGTCGAGCACGCCAGCCCGGCAACCCGAGCTGGCTGCACCCGAAATCGACAGCCAGTACTGGTTGCCCCTCATCCATCAGATCGGCTGTGCTCCCCTACTCTTGGGCGATGCGCATGATGCTCAGGATACGAAGCACATCATCGTCGCAGCAGGGCAGATCCAAGCCGTGCTCGGCCTTCTTCGCCATCACCGTCTCCGGGGCAACCGCGTTCTCCACCCAGGTCACACCTTGAACAATCTCCCCCGACGCAGCTAAGTTGTAATTGTCGACCGCCTCGCGCAGAAGCAAGTCCGGCCGCAAGCTGCCCGTTGGCTTCGCCTCCAGCTTGAAGGTGGCCACCGCACCCTTAAGCTCGAAATTCCCCACGAGGAACTCGGCGGGATGCAGTACCTTCTCCTTCTTCTTGCGCACAACGTGAATCTCGTCAGGCAGCGGCAACACCGCCGGAGTGCACGACAGGAGCGCGCGGTACGTGCTTACAGGGAAGGCGACCGAAGCAGCAGCAGCCTTGGGCTCGATGTAGCGGCAATCCTTCACCATGAGGTCGGCAACGCTCGCGTCCTGGAGGGCGGAAAGCGCCTTATCTGCGGAAACGTAGTGCGTCAGGCGGACGTCGGCGATCTCGTGCGTCCCTCCGACACCGACGGGCAGCGCCGCGCCGAAGGCGATGAGCATATGGGGCGAGAAGCCCTGGCTCACCGCGTAGGGCAGGCCCGCACGGCGCACGGTGCGCTCGAGCGCGCGGGCAACTTCCAAATGCGACAGCATCGCAAGGCGCCCCTGCTTGGCAAACGTCAAGCGAAGGCGAAATACCTGCTGAGGCTCGCTCATCGCGCACCTCCTTCGGACGCAGAAAGCGACCACTCGGCACTCGCCGCCTCCGCGGAACTTTCTTCACCCAACACCTTGGCCGCCTCGGCAGCCTCCGACGTCGCAGCCGTCGCGGACTCCTCAGCCGCAGCCGGCGCGGCTTCTCCTGACGTCCCGCTCGCTGTCACCTCGCCCAGCGCCGCAGCCTCACTCGGCGTCACATCTGCCGCGGCCTCTCCGGCTGCAGCAACAGGCGCACTCGGCATCGCGCGGACACCGGCAAGCATGTTGTCGCAATCGAGCGCCTGGCACGCGCCGCAACCCGTGCACTTCTCGAAGGTGCAGTCGGGCGTGGTGGTCTCCGCCGTCGCGCGCTTGCGCTCGAGCGCTAGGTAACGCGTGGTCACACCCGTGGAAATGTGCGCCCACGGCATGACGCGCGAGGTATCCCACTGCGCCTGCGCGATTTCCGCAGGATCGATTCCCACGTCAGACGCCGCCCTTCGCCAGGCATCTTCCAAGAAGAGCTCGGTCCATGCGTCGAAGCGCGCACCGCGACGCCACGCAGCCTCCACCCAGTCGGCCGCCCGACGCCCGCCGCGGCTCATGACAGCCTCGACGAAGCTCGTCGCCGGATCGTGCCAGTGGATATCGACCGCCCGATACTTCACGCTGTTGCGCAGCAGGTTCACACGGCGCAGCGCCTCCTCGGGCGGAATCTGGCCATCCCACTGAAAAGGCGTCTGGGACTTGGGAACGAACAGCGCAACCGACGCGCTCACCCGCACGTTGCCGCGATGCTCGGGCGGTACAGCAGCCTTCGCCCGATCGTAAGCGCGTTGCACGAGGCTCGCGATCCCCTTGATATCGTCGTCGGTCTCGGTGGGCAGGCCGATCATGAAGTAGAGCTTGCAGCGGCGCCACCCCGCCTTAAACGCGGCGTCGATAGCCCCGAACAAGTCATCTTCCGTCACGTTCTTGTTGATCACGTCGCGCAGGCGCTGCGTGCCTGCCTCAGGCGCGAAGGTGAGGCCGCCCTTCTTCTGCCCCGCGACAAGCCCCGCCATGTCGACGCCGAACGAGTCGAGGCGCTGGGAAGGCAGCGATATGCGCACGCCCTTGCCGTCGCAGGCGTGATTCAGCTTGGTAAGGATGTCGGCGATCTGCGAATGATCGGTCGAGGAAAGCGAGGTCAGGCTCACCTCGTCGTAGCCGGTGTCGGCAAGCCCCTCAAGCACCGAGGATACCACGTTGTCGGCGGAGCGCTCGCGCACCGGGCGATACATCATGCCCGCCTGGCAGAAGCGGCACCCGCGCGCGCACCCGCGCAGGACCTCGACCGAAAGGCGATCGTGCACGCATTCGGTATAGGGAACGATGCACGGCTCCCATCCAGAGCTTTCCGAAAAGCCCGCGAACAGGCGCTTCTCAATATGCTCGGGAACGCCCGGCTCAAGCGGCTCGACCCATGAGCCCGCGCGCTGCGCCACCTCCTCTTCCCGCACACGATAGAGCGAAGGAACGTAGCACCCGGGAAGCGCAGCGAGCGCGCGCAGAATATCCTGGCGCGCCGCACCCGCGCGACGGCACTCGCGCACGCACAGCAACGCCTCGGGCAGCGATTCCTCGCCTTCGCCGATGAGCATCGCGTCGAAAAACGGCGCGTAAGGCTCGGGATTGAAGACGCAAGGCCCGCCGCCGAGCACGATGGGGTCATCCTGAGCGCGATCGACTGCACGCAGGGGAAGACCCGACAGGTCGAGCACTTCGAGAACATTAGTCGCCGCAAGCTCGTGCGGCAGCGTGATGCCGATGGCGTCGAACTCCGAAAGCGGAGCACAGCTTTCGAGCGAGAACATCGGAATGCCCTCGTCGCGCATGAGGTCGATCAGGTCGACCGCAGGCAGAAAGGCGCGCTCGGCCGCAAGATGCTCGGTCGCGTTCACCGCATTCACGAGGATGCGAACCGCCTGATTCGGTTGCCCGAGCTCGTAGGTGTCCGGGTAAACCATGCAGTAGTTGAAGTCCGCGCCTTCCTTGTGCGCGCTTCCCCATTCGTGGTCGAGATAACGCGCCGGTCGCTCGACGCGCGCAAGCAGCGGCTCCAGCCGCGGCCACAAGTCGATCATGTATCCCCCTCGATATAGCTTCGATATGCGAAACCGCAGGTGCGGCCCTTATTCAGTCTTCTTGAGAACCGACGCGGCGCCTTGACGGACCGCCGTCTTCACGGTCGAGAGCACACGCGCCCCCGCAGGAGTCGCCGCGACATCGCCCGCAATCTGCGTAGCCTTCGCCGTCGCCGTGGAAACGACGCCCGCAAGACCTGCGATGTTGCCGCCGCGCTCGAAGTACTCGACGGCCGCAAGGCCCATCGCCTTCGTGCCCGCATAACCCACGCCGGCCTTCACGGCCCAGCCGATAGCAGGCACCGCGCCCGCGACCTGGCGAGCAACGCTGCGGCACGCAAACCCACCGGCAACGATGGCGGCAAGCTCCTTCACGCGCGCGGCGCTCATAGGCTCGCCGTATGCGGCAGCGATCTGGAGCAGCATCTTCGCCTGATTGAGCGTCATGAGCGGCATGTCGGCGCCGGGGATGAAAAGCACAAGGCCGATGCCTGCGTTCTGAAGCGACGTTGCGCTCACGGCCTCAAGCGAGAGCGGGCGGCGCACGAACGGGAACGACAGCGCGAGGGCGAGGCGCTTCTCGCGGCATGCCGCCACAACCCATTCGCCCATGCGGCGATCAAGTGCATCGGCCGCGGCGTCATCAATGGGGATCGGGGCATCAGAGTCATCAGGCGAACCCGCGGAGCCTGCCGCCGAGCCCGCAGACCCCTTCGCACGTATGCCCGCGAACACGCTAACATGCGCACCCGCGCCTCCCGCGCTCACGCAGGGGGCGTCGTCTTCCGCCTCATATTCCACAACGCACTCAGGCGAAACCAGATCGCCTTCGGGAATGGGATTGCCGTACGCGCTCGCCATGTCGGCCACAAGGCGCGGCATCGACGTCACGACCATCACGGGAACACCCGCGGCGCGGATTTCGGCAGCTCGGCGGCCAACCTCCTCGGAGAAGCCAGCGACGATTACCGCCATGTCGTCGCCTTCATACGGCGAGAAAGCAGGACCCGCGAAATATCCCATAGTCACGCGGGCGTGCGCACCTACACCAACGAAAGCCGAGCGAACATGCGCCGCCACATCGCCAGGCGCCGAATCATCGATGAGCACGCTCACAGACACTGGCGTGTTGCGCGCTCTCTCGATGTCGGTCGCCGCCTCGATGACCGCCTTAAGGTCGATGGGGAGTTTCATAGCCGCCCTTCTTTCTTCTTGTCGATATTCGATCCGCGCCACACCGAGCCGATAAGTCCTAACGCCATGAAGCTCATGATCATGCCGGTTGAACCGTAACTCACAAACGGCAGAGGGATGCCCGTGATGGGCATAAGCCCGCAATCCATGCCGATATTCTCCAAAATCTGGAACAGCCACATGCCGACAACGCACATAACTATCAAGGTTCCGAATAAATCGTTCGAGTTGCGCGCGATGCGCATGCTCACATAGATGAGCGCGGCATAGAGCGCGAGCAGGGCCATCGACCCCACGAAGCCGAACTGCTCGGCAAGCACGCAGAAGATGAAGTCCGTCTGCGCTTCGGGTAGAAAGCCATGCCCCGACTGCGTAGCGTTGAGCAGGCCTTTTCCAAAAAGCCCGCCCGAGCCGATAGCAATCTTCGCCTGCTGGAGGTTATAGCCCGACGACGACGTATTCGAGCCGTCTTGATCGAGGAACACGAGCAGGCGGTTGCGCTGGTACTGCTTGAGCAACTTGTACTCGCCCGTGGAGTTGTAGATGAGCTGGTCGATCGCAAACACCGCCGCAATGGCCGCGATTCCCAGCGCCAGCGTGATGAGCAGGTACTTCGGACGCGCGCCTCCCGCGACAAGCGCCATTGCGCCGATGGCGAGATACACGAGCCCCGTGCCTAAGTCGGGCTGCGTCATAATGGCCAAGAACGGCACCAGTATGAAGAAGACGACTTTCAGGTATTCCCGCAGGTCATCGAGTCGTCCACCGTAACGCGCCACAAGAGCCGCGTCCATGAGGATAATCGTGACCTTCGCAAACTCGCCCGGCTGCACCTGGATGCCGAGCTTCAACCACGATTGTGCGCCCATGCCGGCGTCGGTGCCGAGCCCCGGGATATGCGGGGACAAGATGAGCGCGATGTTCAAGATGAACAGCGGCATGACTGCGTTCGCGAACCGCTGGTAGTCCACCCGCCACATGAGCATCATAACAACGGCGCCCACTGCGGCGAAGAGGAGCTGGCGCGTGAAGCTGTATTTTATGTCGGTCGACCCCTCGATGGACGACCAGCACACGAGCAGGCCGTACCCCACGAGCAGCACGATAATCGCAACGAAGGGAAGATTGACCAGGGAAAGTCTCCCCCTGCGCGGGCTCGCTGCCCGAGAAAGCGACGCATCGGGCGTTTTCAAGCTATCTATCTGCGGCAATGCCATACTATTCCACCTCGCTTCCCTAGTCGGAGCGGCTTGCGCTCTTAGTGCTGAAGCCTTCGATCTGGCGGCCCGACGAACCTGCGATGCGGCCCATCGAGGACGCGTCGTTGTTGCCGGCATCGGCGGCCATGACCGCTTCCATCACCTTCGCGCCGACGGGAGCCGCCACAGCCGAGCCGCCGCCGCCCTGCTCGATAACGGTTGCGACCACGTACTTTGGATCGTCGTAGGGCGCATAGCACACAAACCACGCGTCGTCGCCCTTGTCGGTATGCTCCGCGGTACCGGTCTTGCCCGCCGCCTTGATACCCGACTCGGCGAAAAGCGATGCGATGCCCTCGTTCTCGGTGACCACACCGCGAAGCGCATCGCGCACGATCTCGAGATACCGCTGATCGACGTCGGGCTCGGTGACGACTTCGGACTCGTAGCTGACAACCGTCTGTCCCGAGGCGTTGCGCACTTCCTTCAGCAGGTGCGGCTTCATGATCTTACCCGTCGCAATGCCGCCGTAGGCCACCGCAACCTGAATCGGCGTGACCTGCACGTCGCCCTGGCCGATGATCATGTTGGTGTAGTCGCCGCCCGTCCAGGTGGCGTTCGCGGGGACGTTGCGCCAGCGGATCGCCTTCCACTCGGGCGTAGGCACAAGGCCCTCGACCTCACCACCGATATCGATGCCCGCTTTCTTCCCGAAGTCGAACCGCTGCACCATCTCCTGTATGGCAGTATCGGACAAATTACCGCCCTGACTTTTCGACGCATAGAAGAAGTTCTTCGCGATCTCGTAGAATACGACGTCGCATGAGTTGACGATGCCGCCACGGAAATCGAGGTACCCGTGGCCGTTGTGGTACCAGCACCACTGGGGCGATCCTGTGTTGAAGCCGTCCCACTTGCCCGTGCAGTCCCACGAGCGGCCTTCCGCGAAGCCGTATTCCAAGCCGGCAAGCCCGGTGAAGGGCTTGAAGGTGGAAGCGGCAGCATAGAGGCCCGCTGTTACGCGGTTTTGCAGCGGCGCGTGCGCGGAGTCGGAGTTGTAGACGTTGTTCGCCTCGGTAGACAACCCGCCGACCCAGTTCGTCGGGTCGAACGTGGGATAGCTCGACAGCGCGATGATGCTGCCGTCGCGCACGTCCATGGCAACGACCGCGCCACCGACGCCCTTTCCCGTACCGATAACGCCGTCACTAGGCGCGATAAGGCTTGCGAGCGCCTCGTCGGCGGCGTACTGGACCGAGCCTTTGATCGTCAGGTACACATCCGATCCGCGGGTTGCCTTGGTCTCGCTCACCACGTCAACGACGTTGCCTTGCGCGTCGACGGTGACGACACGCTGCCCGTGATCGCCCGCAAGCAGGTTGTCGTACGCGCTCTCGATACCCGATTTGCCCACGTCATCAGTCAATTGGATATCGCGGTTCGACGGCGCGTCCGAAACCTGGTCCTCGCTCGGCGTGCCCGTGTAGCCCAAAGCGTGGGCGCACAAGGCGCCGAAGGGGTAATCGCGCACCGTGCGCGTCTCCACCGTCACGCCCGAGAAAGCGTCGGAGTGCTCGGCGATGAAGGCGACATCGCGCAGGCGGACATCGCTTGCCACGACGCGCTGGCTCTGAGCGCCCGCCGTGGTCGACTGGATGCGCTGGCGAACAATCGCCTGGGGAATGCCGAGGACGGCCGAAAGCCGTGCGACGACGTCGTGGTCGTCAACCACGTCCGCATCGGCGAGGACGGTCTGGCTCGAGCGGTTCTTCACGAGCGCGATGCCGTCGGCGTCGTAGATGTAGCCGCGCGGCGCCGGGGTCGACACCGTGGTGTAGAGGTTGCTCGCGGCCTTGTTCGCGTAATCCTCGCTCGAGAGGATCTGCATGCTCCACAGCTTCGCAGCCAAGGTGCCGAAGACGGCGGCCGAGAAGATGCCGACGCCCGTAAAGCGGCCCTTCAAGCTGTCGGCGGGCTTCTTCGAATTGGCATGCCCGCTTCCCACCTGCACGTCGGATTCAGGCCGGGTCGAGGTGTGCTTGCCGCGAGCGATGCCCCCGCCCGAGCCGACGCCGACGGTCGAGAGCTGCTGTACCTCTTTCTTCCCGCTGTTCGCGTAAGGGGTCTTCGTGCGGTTGCGCACGGAGAGCACGACAACGATGATAGCAGCCGCAACGAGCGCCGCGACCACTGCTGCGATGATGGCTACCAGCATGCGGGCCCCCTAGCGAAGATGCGGCGTTCCAGGCTGCTGCTGAATCGGCTGTGCCAGGAAACGCACGACGATCGGGTAGAAGATAAGCGCCGCAAGGAAGTTGTAGACGGTGCCCGGCAGCGCGCGGAAAACGAACGCGTCGAGCGCACTTACGCCCGCGCCGAAGGCCATCATGAATGCGGCGTAGAAAAGCTCGATAACGAGCGTCGATATGGCAGCCAGCAACAGCGGCATGAAGAGCGTGTCGTTGTTCACCAGCATGAAGATGCGCTTCGCGAGAAACGACACACCGGTGAGCAGAAACGCCATCGCGCCCACCGGTCCCGTGCCCAGAAGGTCGAACAGCAGGCCCAAAACGAACGCGAACACAGGGCCCGACTGATCGGGGCAGACGATGGACACGATGAGCACGTAGGCCATGATGAAGTTAGGGACCACACCGAAAAGCGCGATGTTCGGAGCAAGCGCAATCTGGAGCAGCACGGCGATGATCGCGCCGATGACACGGGGCACGACGGTGATCGGTTCGTTCATTACTGCGCACCTCCCGTGGTCGACGACGATTTCGATTGCGAAGAAGAGGACGAAGACGAGGAATCCGACGAGCTTTCGGAAGCGCTCGTGACGACGAAGACCTCTTCAAGCGACGTCGCGGCATCGTTGGGGGAAACGACGATGCGGCGGCTCGCGTCGTTTTGCGCGCCTTCGACCTTCACGACGGTGCCGATGAGCAGCCCGCGGGTATAGCTTCCGCCCAAACCCGACGTGAGCACGACATCGCCCACCGAGACCTGCACGTCGGAATCGATGTTCTCAAGGTAGAGCAAGCCGTCGAGCGAGCCTCTGACCACGCCTTCCGCACGACTCGACTGGATAAGCGCCGCCGCACCCGATCGCGGGTCGCTCAAAAGGCGCACAGTCGACGAATTCGCCTGCGCCGAAACCACCTGTCCAATCACACCGTTCGGCCCCATGACGGTAAGGCCGGTCGTCACGCCGGAGGAGGTTCCCACGTCGATGGTGACGGTCTGGTTCCACGCGTCGGTGTTGCGCCCGATGATGCGGCCGCCGATTCCTTCGGCACCTGAGCTTTCCTTAAGATTGAGAAGTCCCTCGAGGCGCTCGACCTCCTGGCGGTATTCCTCGGTCTGGGCGACGAGCTCGCGCAGCTCGGCGTTCTGCTCGCGCAGCTGCGTGAGCGTCGCGTCATCTGCGGAGGCGTCGGTGAGCGCATCCTGGGCATCGCTCACGCCCGAGGAAGCGGACGCGCCGACGAACTTCAAGGGCGCGACGATCGAGCTTACGGCTCCCTGCAGCGTGTGCAAAGGCCCCGACTCCCCTTCGCGCGAATACACCGTCGTCATTACAAGGGAGACGACGAGCAGAACGATAAGGAGCACCCGATTGGCGGATGCTCCGTTTCTGTTTTGGAAATTAAGCGACATAAAAGCTGTTCAGCACCTATTTCGAGCGCATGAGCGTCTGCTTGAGCGCCGTGGGCGTCTCGAGCACCTTCAGGCAGCCCGTAACGACGTTGGTCAGCGCCGTCTCGCTCACCCACACGGGAATCTCGAGCTTGTCGGACAGATAACGGTCGAGGCCGGAGAGCAGACCGCCGCCGCCCGTGAGCAAGATGCCGTTCTGGATGATGTCGGAAGCCAAGTCGGGGTTCGTCTTCTTAAACGTTTCCTTGATGTGGATGACCATTTCCTCGCACGGCGCCTGAAGTGCCTGGCGCACGTCTTCGGACTGGATGGTGACTTCCTTCGGCTGCTCAGTGAGTACGTCCTGGCCGGAGATGATCATGTCGCGCTCGCGCCCGTCCTCGAAGGGCAGGATGGAGCCGATCTTGATCTTGATGACCTCGGCCGTGCGCTCGCCGATCTTGATGCCGAGCAGATCGCGCAGGTGCATGGCGATGGTTTCGTCCATGCGGTTGCCCGCAAGGCGAAGGCTCGAAGACGTCACGATGCCGCCCAAGGAGATGACGGCCACCTCGGTGGTGCCGCCGCCGATGTCGACCACCATGGAGCCCGTCGGCTCGGTAACGGGCAGATCGGCGCCCATCGCCGCTGCCATCGGCTCTTCGATAAGGTACGCCTGACGCGCACCCGCCTGGATGGCGGCTTCGAAGACGGCACGCTTCTCGACGGACGTGGCACCGCAGGGAATGCAGATGACGATGCGCGGCTTGGCCTGCCACGGGTACTTGCGGACCGCCGCCTTGTTGATGAACGCCGAGAGCATGGCCTCCGTCACGTCGTAGTCGGCGATGACGCCGTCTTTGAGCGGATGCTCGGCGGAGAACGCCTCGGGCGTATGGTTGATCATGTTCTTCGCCTCGTGGCCGACGGCGAGAACGCGATGAGTGCTCTTCTCGATGGCGACGACCGAGGGCTCGTTGATGACGATGCCCTCGCCCGTCATCGCAACGAGCGTGTTCGCGGTTCCAAGGTCGATGGCCATGTCGGTGCCCATCTGGCCCGTAAGATTCGAGAACCAATCCATAAACGACATAAAAGCAAAACCCCTTGAGGTCACAGTTGTTTCAAGTAACGACTGATTTTATCACACGGCGTTTCACCTGATTGAAAATCCATGAGGGGCACAAGGGCCGTACGAGAGCATTCCCGCACGGCCCTTAGGTCGCCATCAATCGAATTGCGATTGCCTTAGCAGCTCTTACGACGTCGAGCGGCAAAGCCGATGCAGAGCACAGAACCGGCCGCAATCGCCGCAACCGCAGGCAGAACAACAAGGGTTGCATCCCCCGTCTTGTCTAGCTGGGATTGCGCGGTATCTGGGCTCTTGGAGGGATTGTCGGAATCGGCGGGGTCGGAAGGGTTGCCGGAATCGCTCGGCGTTACCGAAAGTTTCGCGATCGGCTCGGTTTTAACCTGCGTCTCGAACGCTTGGTTCTCGAAGACGGCGGTATAGGTGCCCTCGCCTTCTTTTTCGGTAGTGGCGGGGACAGTCACCTTATAAGATGCTTTCACGGTCTCCTTCTCGATGTGGCTGGCGTCGCGATTGCAGACGCGCTCGGCGGTGCAATACCAGTCGTCTCCCTGCTTGGCCCACGTATACACAGGCGCGGCCCAGTCGTGGCCAAGCGGATCGAGGTCGTCGGACCTTGTCTGGGGCGCGAAGCACTTGTGCTGGAAGTTGGCAGTGTAGATGGCCTTGCCGTTCTCGGTGCAGCTGGTCTCGGTCGTGAGCTCAGCTTTCACGGTCTCCTCGAGCGGCCAGCCGCAGTAGCCGCACTTGGCGTGACCGGTGCAGTACCAGCCATCGGCCTTCTGCTCCCATACGTAGTCGTTTTGATCGACGAAGTTGTCCTCATGCTCGCCATCGGTGTAATCGTGGGAAAGCATCTTGCCACCAGAGTACACGAGTTTACCGCCGATGGACACGTCGCTGCGCCCGGTGTTGTTGCCCGACTTGCCGCCGAAACCGAATAATTGAGTGCACGTGGCTTTGTCGCGCTCGGCCGTGACCATATTATTTCCAGTGAAGTTTATGACGTACTTGTAGTCGCCCATATTAGAGTCGTTAATGTTCAGCGCCTGCTTGTAGAAGCCCAAAAACGAGCTCGAATTGAACGTGCAATTGTTCACGTTCACAGTGATGTTGTTTTTGCCCGCGCCGGCATCGGTGTAGACATTGATGACCTTGCCGCTCGCGTTGAACGTGCAGCCATTGAACGTCATAATCGGCGAGCTGTAGGTCCAAATCGCATAGTCGCCGCTAGGGGCGTTAAACGTCGTGTCCGTGAATGTGGCGCTCTGGTAACCCCAGTAGAAGGTTTTGCCGTCGACGACGCAACCGTCGACCACGGTGTTGTCGGCGCGAATGAAGCCGAGATAGTTGGCGCTGCCGGAACGAAGCGTCATGTTCTTGAACGTCACGGTACCGGCGCCGTCGAAGGAATAGTCGCCATTGTACTCGGTGCCGAAATAGGTAGGATCGGGCACCTCTGCACCGACGTTCCAGCTTGTCTTATCGGTGCCGGAGCCTTCAAAGGTGAGGTCTTTGCCCTTGGTGTGGCCCTCGGAAGCCACTTTGTAGAGGGTGTAGTTGCCCTCGCCAAGCTTGAGCCTGTCGCCGCTTTGCGCCTCGGCCGCGGCGAGAGCAAGATCGGTGTAGACCTTGCTTGTGCGGATATTCACGATTTCGCCGAACGATGCTTCGACATCTCTCGGGGCGCTCTCGATGTTGAGGGAAGCATCGGTCGAATCGGCATCCGTCGCGTTCGCGTCGGCGGTGTTCGTCTCAGCAGCCGCAATGCTCGGCAGAAGCCCGAAGACCAACGTCATCGAGAGAATCGCAGAGAAGAGCCACCCCCCCCCGTCTTTTGAATATTCCTGCTCGCCATAACCAACAATCTCCTTTCTTCCATCTTTTCCCGAAGCAAATCCGCAGCCCACCGCAGAGCTCGTTTATTTCGCTAGCGAAATAAAACTTGCCCTCGATGTTAGACAAACATACAACTAATAGTATCACTAAATCGCTCAGCCTCAAACGATGCGCACCCGTCGGCGAAAGGGTGTGCGGCAGCAACTGCTAGATCAACCCATCTGCGCTTGAGAAGTGCCTCGGAGCGAGTGACAAACCCAAAGCGCCCTTCCCATCTGCTCGGCTTGCCGAAGATGAGAAGGACGCGATTACCCATTGCCATTCGCATGCTTTCCGAGGGAGTCCCTGGAGTTGCCGCTTCTTTGGCATACCCTAGTGCACGCTGCAGGAGAGGCAGGGGTCGTAGGCTCGCACGAGCTCTTCCACCCGCAGGCGGATATCGGCCTCGGCGGCGCCTTCCGCCACCATCTTCTCAGCGAGAACGCGCATATCGCCTTCGAGGTTCGCGACGTTTTGCGCCGTGGGCGTGAGGATCGACGCATGCTTCACGCGGCCTTCCTCGTCGAGTACCAGGTCGTGGAAGAGCACGCCTCGCGGAGCCTCGGTAAACCCGGTCGCGCGACCGGCACGCACTTCGAAGGGCGCAGGCGCGCTCGAGCCCGCAAAGCCGTTGTCGCCCTCGGCGAGCCTACGTGCGATGCGCGCACAGCGGTCGAGCGCATCGACGAGCTCGACGGCCTGCGCAACGTTGTTGCGGAAGGGATTGCGCTCCGGCGGACGAAGCCCCGCCTTCGCAGCAGCCAGTCGCGCGCGCTGGCCAAGCTGGCCCCACGACGCGTTGATGCGCGCGAGCGACGCCGTCATGTACGGCTTTTGGGACAGACGCGAACGAGCGAAGAGTGCGCCCGAATGCGGCACGGCGTATTCCTCGACACGGGCTTCGTGGTCGTCGGCGTCGAAGGTCTCCCCCGTGACCACGAACCGCGCGTCGCGCGAGGTGCACACCGGGTAGTAGCCTTCCTGCACCATGGCGAGCATGTCGCCCGCCGTCTCGATGTCGGGGATGGGGAAGCTGTTGAACAGGTCGACCGTCTGCTCGGCGAATGGCAGCATCGCCTCCATCTTCTCGGCAAGCGCCAGGTATTCGTCACGCGAGATCTCGTTCGTGAAGCCGCCCACGACCGCCGTAATCGGGTGGACGGAACGCCCGCCAACCTTCGTGCAGAGCTCGTTGCCGAGCGCCTTCAGGGCAAGCGCCTGGTTGAACAGCTCGGGCGCCTCGGTGGCCAGGGGAAACACGCTCGCGTGCCCCGTGAAGTCGGGCGCCGCGAACACGAACAGGTGCGTTGCGTGGTTCTGCAGGTACGACCCGTAGATCAAAAGCTCGCGCAAGGCATGCGTGCGATCGCTCACCTCGACGCCGAAGACGCGCTCGATCGCCAGAAGGTCGGTGACCACGTGGCTCGCCGAGCAGATGCCGCAGATGCGCGAGGCGATGTAGGGGATCTCGGGGAACGTGCGGCCGCGCACCATGCTCTCGAACAGGCGCGCCGGCTCCACGACGTTCATTTCGCAGGTTGCAACCGCGCCGTCCTCGATCGTGAGGTGGACATTGCCGTGGCCCTCGATACGCGCGATATGGTCAACGTTGATCGAACATCTCATCTTGCGTCTACTCCTCGCTCGCCTCGGAAAGGGCGGGGTTCACGTAATTGAACATCTGAAGGGCCTCGTCAAAAGCCGTAACGCTCACGCCCGACTCGGCGCACACCGCCCGCGCGGCAGCCACGTTCGCATCGGGAGAAAGCCCCGCGCAGCCGTTGCAGGGACGGCCGAGCGACGTGCAGCGCGCACCGCACCCGCAGCGCGTGACGAGCCCCAGGCACAAAACGCCGCGGCCGAAGAAGCACCCGCGGTCGTTGTGCTTGCACTCGCCGCACAGCGTCGCCGTCTGAGGCAGGCGGTTCGAGCCGTAAATCGCGCGTTGCAGCACGTCAATGAAGGCGAAGGTGTCGATCGGGCAGCAGAGCACCTCGAAGTCGACATCGATGTATGCCGAGATGGGCGCGGGGTCGATAAGCTCGCCGCACGCCTCGGGCGCGCCGTCCTCGCCGTAGACGGCGGCAGCGCCCGCTTCCAGATTGCCCGCCGCCATGCCGGGGATGCCCGCCGTCGTGGCGCATGCTCCTATGGCAATCACCGCGCTCGCCTTCTTGCGCACAGCTTTGAGGGTCTCAATGGCCTCGGCGGTCGTCGCCGCGCCCTCGATCACCGCCACGTCGAATTCCTCGGGCATAGGATCGCTCGATGCCAGCTGCCAATAGCGCAGGTCGATCTGGCCCAGCACGTCGAGCAGGTAGGGCTCGGCGTTGGTGACCTGGAGCTGGCAGCCGAAGCAGCTCGCCAAGCCCACCACAACGACGCGCGGAGCAGCCGGGCGCTCGCGCTCGAATTCAAGATTGCTCATGCTACATCGACCCCTGGATGTTCTTGGCTTCCCAGTAATTGAACACGGGCCCGTCGATACAACAGTACTGGTGCCCGATTTGGCAATGGCCGCACTTACCCATGCCGCATTTCATGTGTCGCTCGAAGCTCATGTAGATATGGTCGTAGGAAATACCCTTCTTGCGCATCTCCTGCACAACGAACCGATACATCACCGGAGGCCCGCACAGCGCGCCGAACGTAGTGTCGGGGTTGATCTCGAGATGTTCGAACGGCTTGGTGACCAGGCCCTCCTCGCCGTCCCATGTCTCGTCGGCATGATCGACGGTAAGGTAGAGGTCGAAATCCTTGCGATGGCGCCACATCTCGAACTGGTTGCGGAACATCACTTCCTGCGGCGTCTTGCTGCCGTAGATGATAGTAACCTTACCAAAATCGGAGCGCTCGTCGTGGATGTTGTTGATAAGGCTGCGAAGCGGTGCGATGCCAAGGCCGCCCGCCACGAGCAGGATGTCGTGGCCGCGCATCTTCTCGAAGGGAAAGCCGCGCCCGAAAGGCCCGCGGATGCCCACGATGTCGCCGCACTGCATCTTGTGGAGCGCCTCAGTGAAGCGGCCCGCGCGGCGCACGCACAACTCGATGAAGCCGCTCTTCGACGGCGAGGACGAGATGGAGATCGGCGCCTCGCCTACGCCGAAGATGGAAAGCTCGACGAACTGGCCGGGCTCATGGTGAAACGCGTTGCGGATGCATTCGTCGACCAGGCGAAACTCGAAGAGCTTCTCAGTCGCGGTAAGCTCGGTGATCGACGTGATGCGCGCCGGCCACGGGCGATACGGGTTCGCGGCCATACGCTCGGCGCCGGTCATCGGAGACCCAGCGTCATGGAAGGGATGCACCTCGATTGCGGAGGCTGCAACGTTATTCGGCATCGTCCGCCCCCTTTCGCTCGAAGAACTTCAGCACCTCAATGGGATTGATATTGGCCTTGCAGGCGCGCACACAACGTCCGCACCCCACGCACAACATGCGGTCGTGCGTGGCCAGAAAGCCGTTGAGCTTGTGATACATGCGATGGCGCACGCGGTTGCGCCCGTCAGGTCGGAAGTTGTGCCCGCCCGCCACGACGGCAAACTGCGGATTCGTGCAGCAGTCCCACACGCGCTCGCGCGAGCCGTGCTTGCCGTCGGGGGTGCGCACGTCGCGGATATCGAAGCAGTAGCACGTCGGGCACGCCGCCGCGCATGCGGTGCACGACAGGCAGCGTCCGCCGAGTTCCTCCCAGAAGGGGTCGGAGTGGAAAGCGTCCATCAGCATGGCGACTTCTTGGATGTCGGGGATTTCTTTGTTGAAAGCTTCCTGACGACGACGCGTGACGTGGCGGAACTCCGCTCGTTCCTCGTCGGTCGCCTCGCGGGGAGAGCACGCCGCTTCCAAAATGTTAGCTGCCTCAACGCTCGAAATGCTCACCAGGTATTTCCCGCCGATATCCTGCAGGAAGAGGTCGTAACCGAAGCGCGCCTCATCCGAGCCCCACAAGTGGCAAAAGCACGTGTCGGTCGGCATGCAGCTGATGCCCACGATAAGCGTGGCGTTGCGGCGTGCCGTGTAGTACGGATCGGGGTACGGTCCATCGCGAAACACCAGGTCAAGGCTGTTGAGCGCGTTGATATCGCACGCATGGGCGCCGAACACGACGCGCGGCACGACGGGTTCCGAATACTCGGTGACGTCGTTGGCCTCGGTGTCGAAGGTGAGAAGCGTCTCGCGCACCGGCAGGAAGAGCTTCTTCAGCGGGGTGATGGTAGTCGTGTAATCGAGCGCAATTTCCTCGAACGACTCAACCGTCGAGTACGCATGGCTCATGCCGCTCTCGACAGGGGCGATTACCTCGTAGGTTTCTAAGAAGGCCGACACAAGCGAGGGAAGCTCGCTCGCATCGATAACTCGATAGAGCATACGCACGCATCCTTATCTCGTCTGGGATTACTTCGTGCGCGTATCATGCTACTCCGACAAGCGCACCGCGAGAGTAACATATCGACCAGTGGCACGTTTGCCCGACTTGGGACGGATGGGGTTTCGCGCCTGCGAGGTTTCCCACATCTCAGCCCACAGCCCGCGTCCTACAGCGCGGCGCGCGTTCGCTCGCACGCCCCTCGGAAACGCAAGAAAGCCGGCAGGCCTTTGAGGCTTGCCGGCTTTCGGATGCGCTAGAAGCGCCAGGATACGCCCGAGGGCGCTCAATCGATCGCATACGCCCGAGGGCGCGCTCGATCATGACTTATGCGCCGAAGAACACCTTGATCTCGCGCTCAGCGGACTCGACGGAGTCAGAGCCATGGATCACGTTCTCATCAACAGTCAGGCCGAAGTCGCCGCGGATGGTGCCAGGAGCAGCATCGGCGCAGTTGGTGGCGCCCATGAGCTTGCGCATGGTGGCCACAGCGTTCTCACCGGAAACGACCATCTTCACAACCGGGCCAGACGTGATGTAGGAGATAAGACCCTCGTAGAACGGCTTGCCCTTGTGCTCGCCGTAGTTCGCCTCCGCCTCTTCAAGCGTCACCATGCCGAGCTCCATGCGCTCGATGGTCAGGCCGACGCGCTCGATGCGGGAGATGATCTCGCCGATGTGGCCGTTGCGCACACCGTCGGGCTTGATCATGTTGTAGGTCTTCTCGATTGCCATGCTTGTAACCTTTCTTGTTCGGTACGTTTTATTCCCACGCGCCCAAGGCACGCGAAATAGTTAGTTTTGGCTGGGGAAATAAAGCTCGACGTTCGAGATCTCCCAACCGATGAGGTTGCGAACCATCGAGATCTTGTACTGCACTTCCCCACCCTGCTCGGTGGTCGCCTTCACGTAAACCGTCGAGTTGCTCATCGACTTGTCGACGCCGAGCACTTCCGCCGAGGAGTCGGCCACGATCGGACCCGTAAGCGCATCGACGTCCTCAACGTCCTTCGAGAACAGGTCCTTGGAGCCGGACGGGTTCGCGAGCAGCTCCTTCGCGACGCTTTCCTGCGTCGGGAAGCCATAGCCCTGAGTGTAGGCGAACACGGCGGCGCCAAATGCGAGGATAATCACGATGATGATGGCCACCACGATCTTGAGGCCGACGTTTCTGCGCTTGCGCTCCTGCTTGGCGATGCCGCGCGACCACTGCTCGAGCTCTTCGTCGCTCGCAGTGAAGAAGCGGTCGTCGTTACCATCGGCGTAGGCTTCCGGATAGCCCGGCGCGCCTTGCATGGGGCCCTCGTCGTAGTAGTACGGGTCCTGAGAAGCTGCGTCGGCAGGATAGCTCTCGGCCTCGGGATAGACCGCCGTGCCGTCGGCGGCAACGTCGAACCCCGACATATCGACAGGCGCGAGGACCTGCGTGGGCTGGGAAGACGTGCCCTGAGCCACGGCTCCCACCGCGCGCTGGTAGTCGACGCTCGCGGAATCGGAGAGATAGTACGTCTTGTCGGCAATGGCCGATTCGAACGCGGTGACGGCCTTCGCCATGTCGCCGCATGCGACGTAGGCCTGGCCCAGATTCGCGTTGAGCTTGTTCTTCATCGCCTGGGGCATGTCGAATTGGAAGGCGCTCTCGTAGGACGCGACCGCATCCGCCGGCCTGTTGAGGGCCATAAAGCAAACGCCCAGGTTGAGCAGGGCCTTCGTGGGGTCGGGATTACCCTCGTCAAGCGCAGCCTCGCGAAATGCGACGCCCGCCTCGGCGGTCTTTCCCACCTTCATGTACGCATTGCCCATGCCGATGTAGGCCTTGTAGCGCGCGTCGTACCCCTCGTCGGCCACCGCGGCCTCGAAATAGTGCACCGCGTTGTCGTAGTCGTGGAGCGACGCGTACGCCATGCCGAGGTTGCAGTCGACCGCACCCTTCATGTCGTAGTCCGCATCGGCCACTGCCTGCGTGTATGCCTGGATAGCCTCGTTGGCGTCCTTCAGCTTGATCAGGCAATTACCGATCTGGTGATACAAACGCCCCGTCTCACCAGGCGCAGGCGGCATCATCGCGTCCTGCAGACACTGCGTGAACGCCATGAGCGCGCCTTGGAAATCCTTTGCGTCGTAGAGCGATTGCGCTTTATTGAAAAGCTCGTTGTTCATCTGGTTCCTTCGATCCGGGCAAGCGCCGGAAAATCGGCCTATTCGTTGGCGTTCTCGATCTCGATCTTCTCGATCACATCGCCCACACGGAGCTGGCCGATGACGTCCTTACCCTCGATGGTCTGACCGAACACGGTGTAGCCGTCGTCGAGGAAGGGCTGCGCGCCCAGGCAGAAGTAGAACTGGGAGCCCGCGGAGTTGGGATTCTGCGAACGAGCCATGGCGAGCGTGCCGTCCTTGTGCACGTTGTTCGGGTTGGTGGTGTACTCCTCATGGATGGAGTAGCCCGGGTTGCCCGTGCCGCAGCCGCGACGAGAGCCCTCGCTGATGACCTGCTCAGGCGTGAGGTCGCGCGTGTTGGGGCAGCCGCCCTGGATAACGAAACCGGGAACATAGCGATGGAACTTCAGGCCATCGTAGTAGCCCTTCTGGGAGAGCTCGACGAAATTGCCCACATGGATGGGGGCATCGTTGCCCGCGAGCTGCACGCGAATGGTGCCCTTGGAAGTGGTGATGACGGCGATTTCGTTGCCGTTCGGCTTGTATTCGGGGGTGTACAGCGCCATAAGGCGGCTCCTTTGCGTTTCCTTGACCCGCGGGGCAACCTTCCAGATTGCGCGGGCGGGCAGATGATTGCATACGAATCTGTATTCTAACAGTATGCGACTGCAATGATGCAAAAACCGCAATGTTCGCAAACGAAAGCACGTCAAAGGAGGGAAACACGCTGTAGCCTCGCGAAGGAATCGGTCGAGTCGATTCGCGCGGAGGTAGTTCGATATCTGAACAAAAAGAGCGTCTCGAGCAGATAGCGAGCTTTCAAGCCCAAGGCACACCCGCGGGCAAACGAGGGCGCGAACTCGGCATTCCCGCTTGAAGGCGCCCTTTAGTGTGCAAACGAAAAACGGGCTGGAAGTTATCTTCCAGCCCGTTCATTTTGAATGGTGCCCCCAACGAGAATCGAACTCGTGTCTCAGCCTTGAAAGGGCCGCGTCCTAACCTCTAGACTATGGGGACGAAGTCGCTTCCTTGCGAAAGCAGCCAGGATATTATCGCAAAGATGCGCAAGCTTGGCAAGAACTATTTTCGACTTTTTTGCACAAAGATGCTCACGACCTCGACGTGGTAGGTCTGGGGGAACAGATCAACCGGCTGCGCGTAAAGCAGCTCGTAGCCGTTGCCCTCGAATCGGGCCACGTCACGCGCCCAAGTCGCGGGGTTGCAGCTCACGTATGCCACGCGCTCGGGACGCGCCGCGGCGATGCTTTCGACCACGCCGTCCGCCAAGCCCGCACGCGGCGGATCGACGACAAGCGCGTCGAGTTCTCCCAACTCGGGAAGCTCGCGCGCCGCATCGCCGCCGATGATCTCGATGTCGACCCCGTTGGCGTCGGCATTGCGGCGCAGGTCGCGCACGGAACTACCCGCCGATTCGACGGCGATCACGTCGGCGCCCGCCGCAGCAAGCGGGATGGAGAACGTCCCGCCGCCCGAATACAAATCGGCGATGAGCAACTCGTCGAGACCGACAGGCCCCTCATCGCCCACTTCCCCACCGAGTCCACGGATGACTTCGGTGATGAGCTTCTCGGCCTGCGCGGTGTTCACCTGGAAAAACGACGGCGCAGCAACGCGGTAGGTGAAGCCAAGCAGCTTCTCCTCCCAAAAGCCCTTGCCGTCGAGCACCTCCACTCCCTTGATCTTGCGCGCGCGACCGGGATCGGCGAGCACGCGCACAATGCTCGTGGCCTTGAACGACCCCTTGAGGATGTTGGCCACATGGCCGCGCGGGAAGGCGGCAGGCGTCGTCCAAAGCGCGACCTCGGTGCTGTGGGTGCGCACACTATGCCGCACGCCGACGCGGAAAATTCCCAGGTCGTCTGCGCCTTGCGCGAAGCGGAGCGCCCCGCGCAGCGCCTTGGGGGCACGCTCGATCTGCTTGTAGGCAACCGGGCACGTGGCGCTCGCGACAACGTCTTGGCAACCTTCATCGTGGAAGCCCAGCTGGAACATGCCCGCCGCATCGAACGCCGCGCCGAGCTCGATCTTGTTGCGATACCCCCACTGTCGCTTGCTTCCCAGGCAGGGCCGCACGAGGGCCGCCGCGCGCTCGTCGCCGAAACCGGCGGTGCGCGAAAGCGCCGCAACGACGTTGTCGGTCTTCGCAGCAAGCTGGGCCTCGTAGCTGAGGTGCTGCCAGGGGGCGACCCCTTGCGACGACGGCTCCGCCCAGGTGGGGGCCACGCGGCACGCCGCAGGCTCCTTCACCTCGACGATGCGCGCGCGTGCGAAGGAGTGTTTCTCCTCCGTCAATTCGATGGCGAGCACATCGCCCGGTGCGCCGCCTTCGACGAACACGGCCTTGCCGCTCTCAAGATGCGCGACCGCCTCGGGGCCGAACCCCATGCGCTCAATCGTTACGATTTCTCCCATGCACTCTGCCTATTCTCTTCCAATTTCGGTATCGATATTTGCGATTCACCCATGATAGCGTATAATCTCGGGGTTGTGCCCCTGTAGCTCAGGGGATAGAGCGTCTGCCTCCGGAGCAGAAGGCCACAGGTTCGAATCCTGCCAGGGGCACCAGGAAACACTAGAAAACGCCAGGTCTCACGGCCTGGCGTTTCGTTTTCTCGCCCTCGTAGGAATAGCATCGCGAACGCGGCTTTGCCACCTCGCAGCACCCCGCGAGCGTTGCGGCAGGGCTCACTAAGCGACCACCGAAGCGAAGGCTGAGCAGCTTCTGAGCGAAGCGCGGCCGCTTGGCGAGCCCAGCTGCACAGCAGGCCCTTACGCGCGCGTGGTCTTGCCGCACTCCTCGTAAATGCGAGTGACCTCGATCTCGTACTGCTTGCGCGCGCCTTTCACCACCGTGTCCAGGATAAGCCCGCACGAAAACGACAGCATTCCCAAGAACACGAATGCCACGGCCAAAAGCGCGCTCGGCATCTTCGGAACGAGTCCCGTATGCGCGAATTCCCAGATCACAGGCACGCCGAACAGCAGGCCGATCACGCACAGCAGAAGCCCCAAAAGCGAGAACAGCGCGAGCGGGCGGTAATCCTTGAACAGCGAGAGAATCATCATGAGCACCTTCATGCCGTCGGAGAAGGTGTTGAGCTTGCTTTCGGAGCCTTCAGGGCGATCGCGGTAATCGATAGGAACCTCTGCGATGCGCCAGCGCTTGTCAACCGCATGAATCGACAGCTCGGTCTCAATCTCGAAGCCTGGCGAGAGCACCGGCATCGACTTCGCGAACACCTCGTTGTAAGCACGATACCCCGTCATGACGTCGGAGAACTCGAACCCGTAAATCGCCTTGATAAGGAAACGAACGAGATTGTTGCCAAAGCCGTGGAACGCGCGGTCGTTTTCTTCGCCGTACGTACCGTTCGACAGGCGATCGCCCACCACCATGTCGGCCTCGTCGTTCATAAGCGGCGCCAAAAGCTCGGGCGCGGCCTCGGCGGGATAGGTGTCGTCGCCGTCGACCATGATGT
This sequence comes from uncultured Ellagibacter sp., assembly GCF_934617235.1. Lineage (GTDB taxonomy): Bacteria > Actinomycetota > Coriobacteriia > Coriobacteriales > Eggerthellaceae > Ellagibacter. The sequence goes on from NZ_CAKTTZ010000019.1 coordinate 25,649, forward strand.
AGTAGTCGGCGTCGATGTCGCGCATCATCTGGCGCACGACGTTGCCCTTCCCCTGGCGGCGCTCGACGCGGACCAGCGCACCATGTTCGCGCGCGATGTCGCCCGTCCCGTCGGTGGAGTTGTTGTCGTAAACGTAGATCGCGGCGTCGGGCAGGACGCGCTTGAAGTCGTCGACCACCTTCGCGATGGTGAGCGCTTCGTTGTAGCAAGGTATGATAACGGCGACGGAAGGCTTCTCCGCGCGATCGGCAACAGCATCGACGGCCCCAAGGCTCATGAAAATACTCCTCGTAAACGTACGCATCGTGGCGCGGCGCAGGGCGCAACACCAAACTTCTAACCAGTGAATGCTAGAGGATGGAACGCCAACGCGAAACAACGCCAAGGAAAAAACAGGGAATAAAAGGAGAATGCGCCCTGAGCTACCCGCTGTGGTAGAGTTCACGCGGGCCGAAACCGCTTGCGAGCGCGATTTGCGCGCCCGCATCGAAAACTCATGGGAGCGCGCATTCGGACGCGCATTCGAAAGGCACTCGGAAAACGTGAAGAAACTTATCGCACAGCTTATGAAATTCGGCATCGTCGGCGTGATCGCATTCATCATCGACTACGGCCTGCTTGCCCTTTTGACGGAAGTTTTCGGCGTGAACTACCTGGTGAGCGCCACGATTTCCTTCACCGCATCCGTTATCTTCAACTACCTGGCTTCGATGCGCTACGTGTTCACCCACAAAGAGGGAATGAGTCGCCGCCGCGAGTTCGTCATCTTCGTGACTCTGTCGGTGATCGGCCTTATCATCAACAACCTCTGCATGTGGGCAGGCGTCGAGCTCGCGCACATCCACTACCTCATCACCAAAATCGGCGCCACCTTCATCGTCATGGTGTGGAACTTCGTCACGAGGAAGATCTTCCTCGACGGCGGCGACGCGCCTGCCGAAACGCCGAGCGAGCGCTAGGCCGCAGCGTTTACGATGGAAGCTATGGAACATACCAGCGAAAAGGACAACGAGCTCGCGCAGCAGCCCACCGATCAAAGCGAGGTGCACTCGCAGCAGCCCGCCGCGGCCGAAGGGGTCCCGGGGGTTGCGCGCGAAGACGCCCCCGAGCAGGAGCTTGCCGCCGCGGCCGAGGGTTCGCCTGACGACACGCCGCGCCCGACGGTCATCGTAATGCACGCATCGGTCGGCTCGGGCCATCGCAGCGCAGCGAACGCCGTCGCCCAGGCGCTCGAGCTTCTGCGCGACGACCCCTCCCTTCGCGAGAGCGTCCCCTGCCCCGACGACCTGCATGTCGAGGTGCTCGACGTGCTCGACTTCGGCCGCATGCGCATGAACGGCGACAAGATGGCGTCGATGTTCACCGGTCCGACGCGTCCCATCTACGACCTTACCTGGCGCTATACCCTCACGGGGCGCCTTTTGTGGGCAGGCGGCACCGCCTGGTCGCGCATCATGTTCCCCCGCTTCACCGAGCACGTGCGCAAAACCCACCCCCTCGCCATCGTCTGCACGCACATCACGGCCGCCAACGTCGCCGTCGGCGCGCGCATGATCACCGGGCAGTCCTTCCCCATCGTCTGCGTCCCCACCGACTACGAGACCGAAGGACTGTGGCCTCATCTGCACAGCGACCTTTTCTGCGTCGCGAACGAATCGATGGCCGAGACTCTGCGCCCGCGCAAAGTTCCCGAAGATCGCATCACGATCACCGGCATTCCCGCCCGACCCGCGTTCCGTAAGACCTACGACAAGGCGGCGGGACGCGAGAAGTTCGGGCTGCCCCGGGACAAGCGCATCGTGTTGGCGCTCGCCGGCGCCTACCTCCCCACGCCCTACGTGCGTTTCCGCGAGGCGCTCGACAAGATGCTTCCCTACCTGCACCGTTTTAAGAACACCCACCTTGTGATCGTGGCGGGCGCAGATGCGGAATACGCCTCTCACCTGCGACGGGAATGCGACGAGCTGGGAATCCCGAACGCCACAGTGCTCGACTACGTGGAGGGCATGGCCGAGCTCATGGCCGCGAGCGATCTGGTGATCTGCAAGCCAGGCGGGCTCACCGTGACCGAATGCCTCTGCGCGAAGGCGCCGATGATCCTGCTCGGGCGGGCCTATGGCCAGGAGAACATCAACGTGCGCATGCTGACCTCGCTCGGCGCCGCCCTGCACGTGACGACCGCGCGCGAGCTCGTCGGCGCGATGGGGCATATCGACGCGAACCCCGCCATCGTGGAGGCGATGCTCACGCAAGGTTCCTACCTGCGCCGACCGAACGCGGCGCTCGACATCGCGCGCAACGCACTGCGCCTTGCCGCGGCCGAGCCGAGCACCGATACGCGCATGCGCAAGAAGCACTTCCTCCACTTTTATTGGGGACACACCCCCGCACACATCCGCTAACGCGCTCGGCATCGCGCCGAGATGGAAAGGAACAACCGAACAACCATGTCTTCATTCGACGAACTGGGGCTTAGCCCCAAGACGCTTGCCGCCGTCCGCGCCCTCGGCTACGAGGAGCCGACCCCCGTGCAAGAGCGCGCCATCCCGCTTGCCCTTAAAGGGCGCGACATCATCGCCGCCGCAAAGACGGGCACGGGCAAAACCGCGGCCTTCTCGCTTCCTTCGATGGACAAGCTCGGGCACGCGAAGGGCGAACGCGGGCCGCTCATGCTCGTCGTCACCCCGACACGCGAGCTTGCCGCGCAGATCGCGGAGGTTTGCGAGACCGTGGCGAAATCGACCCACCACCGCGTGCTTTCCGTCGTGGGCGGCGTGTCGTACAATCCGCAGATCAGCGCACTCAAACGTGGGACCGACGTGCTCATCGCCACGCCGGGACGCCTGATCGACCTTATGGAGCAGAAGGCAGCGCATCTCGACCGGGCGGAAGTGCTCGTGCTCGACGAGGCCGACCGCATGCTCGACATGGGCTTTCTACCGTCGGTGAAAAAGATTGTCGCCGCCACGCCGAAAACGCGCCAGACGCTTTTGTTCTCAGCCACCATCGACCGCTCGATCGAGGGTGTCGCGGGCGCGTTCCTGCGCGACCCCGAAGTGGTGGAGATCGCACACAAGGGCGAGACGGCCGACACGGTCGACCAGTGCATCGTGCGCGTGCCGCAGGTGCTCAAAGCCGACCTTTTGCGCGCGACGATCGCTGCATGGGGGCACGAGCGCGTCATCGTGTTCGCCCGCACGCGCAGCCGCGCCGATGCGACCTGCCGTCGTTTGAAGCGCGCTGGATACTCGGTGGAGGCCATCCACTCGAGCCGCACGCAAAACCAGCGCCGCCGCGCCCTCGAGAACTTCGCAGCTGGGACGACCGATATCTTGGTGGCGACCGACGTGCTCGCCCGCGGCATCGACGTCGACGAGGTGAACTACGTCGTGAACTACGATTTGCCCACACAGGCGGAGGACTACGTGCATCGCATCGGGCGCACGGGCCGCGCGGGTGCGAAGGGCCGCGCGATCTCGTTCGTCACGCCCGAGACGCAGGAAGCGCTCACCGACATCGAGAAGTTCACGAAGCGAGAGATTCCCGAGGTTCGCATCGAGGGCTTCAACGAGGAAGCGTGTGCTGTGGCTGCCGCCGAACGTGCCACGAAAGCCGCCGCGAAGCGCGACCCCGACATCGCCGAGGCGAAGCGCGAGATGGACAAACGCGAGAAGAAAAAGAAGAAGGCGCAGGCCCGCGCCGCCGAAGAGCGCGAAGAGGCCCGCGAGGGGAAGGGCGCACGCAAGGGTGGCAAACCCGCAGGTAAAGGTGGCAAGCAGAGTCCCAAGACGCACGACGGGAAGAAGACATCCCGCGCAAACGAGCAGCGCCCCCGCAAGAACTCGCCAACAACCGGCAAGGCCACCAATGATGCGAAGGCGCACGCCGAGAGCGCGCGAAAGAACGCGCAGACGCCAGGCGGGCACTCTCGCAAGCAGGCGAGCGGCGGGCAGTCACGCAAGCAAGCCCCGTCGCAGGGCGGAAGCGCGCGCAAGCAGACGGGAACCGCAAAGCCAAAGGGCGACTTCCGCCCCGGCCGCGCGCACCGCGCCGAAGTAGCGCGCCAGCACAGCAAACGCCGCTAGGCACTTTCGACTCTGGAGCGCGCGCCTATGCGCTCCAGAGGTAGCCGACACCTCGCACGGTTTCCAGGCGTTGCGCCAGCTCGGGGCCGAGTTTCGCGCGCACGCGCCTCACATGGACATCGACCGTGCGGCTACCGCCGTAGTAGTCGAAGCCCCACACGCGGCGCAGAAGCGCGTCGCGCGAGTACGTGCGGCCTGGGTGCGTCACCAAAAACGCAAGCAGCGCATACTCCAGGTACGTGAAGTCGAGCGGCTCGCCGTTCACCTTCACCTGATAGGTTGCCAGGTTAATCGTCATGTTGTCGACCGAGATGTAATCCGAGGTCGAGCTCTCATTGCCCGGCCACAGAAGCTGTCGGATGCGGGCGGCACACTCCTCCGCCGATGCCCCATGCACCACGAAGTCCGCCTTGATCTGCACGGGCAGGCGGAACTCAGAGAGCTGCGCCTCGTTCACGATGACGAGCATCGACGTGGATCCGTCTTCCACCAGAAGGGACTCGGCCTGCGATATCGTGTCGAGGGCATCGCCGCGCGCCTCGTAAATCACCAGATCATGCGAGGGATGTTGGGCGAGCAGTTTCTTGAACTGCGCAGACGACCCCGCCACCACATCGACGTCGAGCCCCGAGAGCACGGACTGGAACTTATGGGCGTTATCGAGGCTATCGGCGATGAAAAGAACCGTTTTCCTTTGCATCATGGCTCGACCTTTCCCGCGTAGAAGGCGCGCATGTTAGAGGACCTCGAGATAGCGATTGCGTTCCCATTCGGAAACGGTGCCCTGGTATTCGTTCCATTCGGCACGTTTCGTCTCCACCAGGTACCCGTGGATGTGCTCGCCAAGCGTTTTCTTCATAAGCTCGGACTCGGCGAAGAGCTCCACCGCCTCGCCGAGGCTTTCAGGCAGCGTGCGAACACCCTGTTTACGCAGGTCCTGTCGCGAAAGCTCAAACAAATCAAGGCCCTCGGTCGGGTCTTGCAGGGGCAGCTCCTCTTCGATTCCAGCAAGCCCCGCAGCGAGCATGCAAGCAAACGCGAGGTACGGGTTCGCCGCCGGATCGGGATTGCGAAGCTCTACGCGGCACGCGACCTCGCGGTTCGGGCGATACGCCGGAATGCGCACGAGCGTCGAGCGGTTACGCGCGCCCCAGGAGATATAGGTGGGCGCCTCCCCGCCGGAGACCAGACGCTTGTAGGAATTCACGTACTGGTTGGTGATGCAGCAGAATTCGGGCGCGTATTTAAGAAGGCCGGCAATGTAGTGTTTCGCCAGGTCGGAGAGGTTATAGCCAAGCGGATCGTTCGGATCGAAGAAGGCGTTGTTGCCGTCGAGGTCGAACAGGCTCTGGTGCACGTGCATGCCCGATCCGGGGGCGTCGGCCAGCGGCTTGGGCATAAACGACGCGTACACGCCGTGCTTCATCGCGATTTCCTTGACGACCAGCTTATAAGTCATCACGGCGTCGGCCATGGAAAGCGCGTCGGTGAAGCGCAGGTCGATCTCGTGTTGGGAGGGGCCGTTCTCGTGGTGGGAATACTCCACCGGGATGCCCATCTTCTCCAGGGTGAGCACCGTGTCGCGGCGCAGGTCAGAGGCGTAATCGAGGCTCGTCAGGTCGAAATACCCGCCATGGTCGAGCACTTCGGTCGAATGCTGGTCTTTGAAGTAGAAGAATTCGAGCTCGGGCCCGACGTTGAGCACGTAGCCCATGTCGAGTGCGCGCTCAACCTCGCGCGCGAGCACCTGGCGCGGGTCGCCTTCGAAGGGCTTGCCGGAAGGCGTGCGGATATCGCAGAACATACGGCCCACGGCATTGCTCTCAGGGCGCCACGGGAGCACCTGGAAAGTCGATGCGTCGGGGAAGGCGAGCATGTCGCTTTCGCGCGTGCGGCAGAAGCCCTCGACGCAGCTACCATCGAAGCCCATGCCGTCCTCGAAGGCGTTTTCAAGCTCGCTCGGGATGACGGCAAACGACTTCATGTTGCCGAGCACGTCGGTAAACCAGAAGCGGACGAAGTGGACATCGCGGCTCTTGATGGTCTTGAGCACGAAATCTTGTTCTGGATTCGATGACATGGCATATGCTCCTTGCGTTCGATCGTTCTCGGCGGTGTGCCCCGCACCGCGCGGACCCAGCCCTATCGCAGGCCGCGCCCATAAAATATCCTACTATTATATCGGGTTATGTTTCGAGGGAGTTAACAGTTTTGCAAATGCTTCGGCCCCTCGTCTTCCCCATCGGCGAAATAGCGAGACAGAGGGGCGTCGTTTTCCGTATATCGCGAATACCGATAGCCAGGCATTTGTTTTTCGAACTACCACTTATCACGCCCACGCGATACTATGGAGAACATCGAATGGAAGCGAACGCGTTCCCCCGAGGCAACGCGTCCCAGGAAAGGACATCACTAATGGCACTCAACTTCAAAAAGAAGAAAGCGGCGCTCGTCGCAACGCTCGCTCTCGGCGCAGTCCTCGCGTTCGGCCTGGCCGGCTGCGGCGCACAGGACGCAAGCTCCGACAAGTCGGCAAGCTCCGACGACAAGACCATCACGGTCGCGGCAACCCCCTCACCCCACGCGGAAATCCTGAACGACGCTGTGAAGCCGCTGCTCGAGAAGGAAGGCTACACCCTCGAGGTCAAGGAGTTCACCGACTACGTGCAGCCCAACACAGTGACTGAGGAAGGCGAAGTCGACGCGAACTACTTCCAGCACATCACCTACCTCAACAACTTCAACGAGGAGAAGGGCACGCATCTCGTGAGCGTTGCCGACGTCCACTACGAGCCGTTCGGCCTGTACCCGGGCAAGACCAAGAGCCTCGACGCCCTCGCTGACGGCGCGACCGTCGCCGTTCCCAACGACGCCACCAACGAAGCGCGCGCGCTGCTGCTGCTCCAGGACGCTGGTCTCATCACGCTGAAGGACGACGCGGGCATCAACGCCACCACGAACGACATCGTCTCCAACCCGAAGAACCTCCAGTTCAAGGAAGTCGAGGCTGCAACGGTTCCTAACATCGTCGCTGACGTCGACATCGCCTGCATCAACGGCAACTACGCCATCCCCGCCGGTTTCAAGACCACCGACGCGCTCGCAACCGAGTCCGCCACCTCGCTCGCCGCTGAAGCTTACGCGAATGTGCTCGTCGTGAAGGATGGCAACCAGGATTCTGATAAAATCAAGGCTCTTGTGAAAGCACTCACGTCCGACGAGGTTCGCACCTACATCAACGACACCTACGCCGGCGCTGTCGTCCCCGTGTTCTAAGGGACGCCCACAAAGGAGTTAGAAAGCGAATGATAGAGCTAGACCATTTGGAAAAGGTCTACCTCGCTCGCGAAGGCTCACATCGTGCCCTGCATGATGTGAGCCTTACCATTGGCGAGGGGGAGATCTTCGGCATCATCGGCCAATCGGGCGCGGGCAAGTCCACGCTCGTGCGCTGCATCAACCTGCTCGAGCGTCCCACGTCGGGGCGCATTCTCATCGATGGCGTCGATGTGACGAATTATCAAGGCCGCGACCTGCGGCGTCTGCGCGAGGGAATCGGCATGATCTTCCAGAATTTCAGCCTGTTCCAGCAGCGCACGGTGCTTGACAACGTGATGTTCCCGCTCACCATTCGCGGCGAGAAGAAGGATGCCGCCAAAAAACGCGCACTCGAGCTGCTCGACGTGGTCGATCTGGCCAACAAGGCGCAGCGCTATCCGAGCGAGCTTTCCGGCGGCCAACAGCAGCGCGTGGCGATTGCGCGCGCACTCGCGAACAACCCGCGCATCATGCTCTGCGACGAGGCAACGAGCGCGCTCGACACGCGCACGACGGTGTCGGTTTTGAACCTGCTCGCGAAAATCAACAAGGAACTCGGCGTGACGCTCGTGGTGATCACCCACTCCCTCGCCGTGGCGCGACATATCTGCGACCGCGTCGCCGTGATCGACGAAGGCGTCATCGTGGAAGAAGGCCCGACGCGCCAAGTGCTCGAGAACCCGCAAAGCGAGGCCGCCCGCGAGCTCGTTTCCTTCGACAGCCTGGAGGTGAAGTAGCCCATGTTCGATTTCTCCGCTTTCTTCGCCCAGTACGGCAACTTGTTTTTACAGGGCACGATCGACACGCTCGTCATGACGTGCGTAGCCACCATCCTGGCGTACGTCATCGGTATCCCCCTTGGCATTCTTTTGGTGGTGACCAGCCCGAACGGGTTGCGACCGAATCGCATTGTCTCGACAATCGTCGGGTGGATCGTGAACATCGGCCGCTCGGTGCCCTTCATTATCCTGCTCGTCGCGCTTATCCCGTTCACGCGCTTTATCGTGGGAACCTCGCTCGGCGTGCCGGGAGCCGTCGTGCCCCTCGTGGTGACAGCCGCGCCCTTCGCCGCACGTATGGTCGAGCAGAGCCTCGAGGAAACCGACAGTGGGCTTATCGAGGCAGCTCAGAGCTTCGGCGCTTCCACCTGGCAAATCGTGTGGAAGGTGTATCTGAAGGAAACGCTGCCCTCGCTCGTGCGCGGCGCGGCCATCACGTTCGTCACGCTGTTCGGGTACTCCGCCATGGCCGGCACCGTCGGCGCCGGCGGCTTGGGCGATATCGCCATCCGCTACGGCTACCAGCGCTTCCAGACCGACGTCATGATCTTCGCCGTGCTCTTGTGCGTCGTGCTCGTCATCGTGTTCCAGGCGATCGGCGACGTAACCGCGCGCAAAATTGACAAGCGCCGCAGGTAGAAGAGCGAGAACGGGGCGCGCCCTTAAATCACGACCCCATTGCAGTGGTCGATTTCGTGCTGGATGATCTGTGCCTCGAACCCCGAAAACGACTTTTCGCGCGGCGTGAAAGATGCGTCGAGATAGGCGACCTTGATACGCTTGTAGCGCGTGCAGGGACGCGCGCCCGTAAGCGACAGGCAGCTTTCCTCGATTTGATACTCGCCCGACGCCTCGAGGATCTTGGGATTGTACATGAGCACCGCGCCACCTGTGCACGCCGCCACGACGATACGCTTGCGCACGCCAATCATGTTCGCCGCAAGTCCCACGCATTCGCCCGCATGAGCCGCGAGCGTGTCGAGCAAATCCTGCCCGACGGCGGCATCAAGCGGCGTGGCATCGACACTCGGAGCCGAAAGCAGCACGGGCATCTTCACGATAGGACGAATCATCAGGCGTTCCTTTCAAAGGGTTGGGAATGCAGGGCTCAAGCACAGGTTGCCAGGGAGACGGCACAGGGGAAGCTCCGGTAGCAGCAGTCTGCTCACGCGAAAGCGCCCCGGTCTTAGTCGGGGCCTAGTTAGCTTCCTTCACGCCACCGTCTTCGGGCTCGACATAGACGCCATCCTGCTTGAAGATGACATAGAACGTGCGGAAGAATACCTTCACATCGAGCGCGAAGGACACGTGGCGCACGTAGTACACGTCGAGCTTCAGACGGTCGCGCCAGGGGAGCGAATTGCGCCCATAGACGGCGGCATAGCCCGTAATGCCAGGTTTGACCAGCAGCTTCTCTGCGTCATCGCCCTCGTAGAGCTCGGTTTCACGCCGCAAGTCGGGACGCGGACCCACCACACTCATGTCGCCTTTGAGCACGTTCAAGAACTGAGGCATCTCATCAATCGAGGCCTTGCGCATGAAGGCTCCAATGCGCGTCATACGCGGGTCGTCGGCGCCGTTGTAGGTCGAGCCGTCTTCCATCACCAGGTCAGGCGCGTTCACCTTCATCGAACGCAGCTTGTACATGGTGAAGTCGCGGCCGTTCTTGCCCACGCGCGGCGCATTGTAGAAGATAGGACCCTTGTCTTCGAAGTAGATGAGCGGAGCGCAAATCGCCACGATGATCAGCACAAACGGCAGCGCAACCAAACCGATGACGATGTCGCAGATGCGTTTCCCAAAGCGCAGGTACATCTAGCGCACGCCCCTCGCTGAGAGCTTCGCGAACACTTCGTGGCACATCTCGACTACGTAGTCCACATCGTCGTCGGAGAGCTTCGTGTGCAACGGCAGCGTGACCTCGTTTTCGAACTGCGCGAGCGCGTTCGGGAAGTCAGCGATGTCGAAGCCAAGATCTTTGTAGGCAGTGAGCAGGGGCAACGGCTTGTAGTGAACATTGCAGGCAACGCCTGTCTCCCCCATCTCGTTGATGAACGCGTTGCGGAACTCCTGCGAGGCGCCCTCGATGCGCGCGAGCATGAGGTGCCCCGACGACGCGAAATCATCCCCATAATGTTTGATCAGCGAGAAAGGCAAATCGGCCAGCCCGCGCTCGTAGCGCTCGACGATCTCGCGACGGCGCGCGAGAAGGCCTGGGTAGCGGCGCAGCTGAGCCAATCCGAGCCCCGCCTGCAGATCGGTCATGTTGCACTTCCAGCCGCAAAACGCCACGTCGTATTCCCATGCGCCGACGCGCGTTTTCGCAAGAGCGTCCTTCGTCTGGCCGTGAAGCGACAGCAGCATAAGCTCGCGATAGAGCTCCTCCGAGTCGAGCCCGGGGATATCGCGCCAGGTAAGCGCGCCACCCTCGGCAGTCGTGAGGTTCTTCACCGCATGGAAGGAAAACGACGTGAAGTCGGCCGCCTGTCCCGAATGAAGGCCATGGCGCACGGCGCCGAGCGAATGCGCACCATCTGCCACGATGGGCACGCGATCGAAGAGCTCCTCACGGGGCGTGCGCGGGCTCCACTTGCCGCTCACACTTTGAAGCACCGCGCGCAGGCGGTCGTAATCGCACATGACACCCGCCACATCGACGGGAATGACGGCGCGCGTGTTCTCGGTAACGAGACTCGCCACCTGGTCGTAGTCAATTTCGAAGGAACCAGGCGCCACGTCGCAGAGCACAGGCGTCGCGCCCACATGCACAATCGGGCTTGCTGACGCAGTATAGGTGTAAGCGCTCGTGATGACCTCGTCACCTGGGCCGATGCCGAGTACACGCAGGGCGCATTCAAGCGCTGCCGTCGCGGAATTGAAGCAAGCAAAACGCGTCGTGTGGCTGAATTCCGCCAAGTCGCGCTCGAACTGCTTGGTCTTCGGCCCGGTAGTGATCCAGCCGCTTCGAAGCGCGTCGGCCACTTCGTCGATTTCGGCCTGGGAAATATCGGGAGGAGAGAAGGGGATATTGCGCTTCACGTTCACGAACATGCCGTCCTTTCGTCGCCCTTTGCGCGCCGACGTCATATCGAGCACAACCGAGGGCAAACAATTCGGGCGCACTTTGCACCCAGGTTACTTCAAGCACTTAATTGTGCAACGAACCCGCCCGCTTGAAGTGCGATCAGAGCAAATTGCGTATCAATTCCACTATAGCCTGGTATGAATGAGCTTGGTCGAACTGGCGGCAAGCGACGTCGCGCGCCTTCGCCCCCATGATCTTGCGCGACGAGGGATGCGCGGCGAGTTTGCGAATTGCCTCGGCGAGCTCGTTCGGGTCGCCCGGGGCGACGTTCACGCCGAAGCCGTCCGCCTCCACCTTCGCGCAAAATTCGGGGCTCTCCCCCGTGTTGATCATGGGAATGCCCGCGGCAAGGTAATCGCCGATTTTCGTGACGATGCTCTGGGCAGCGCCATGCACGAGTGAGTTGACCGTGACATCGGACGCGACGAGCCATGCCGCCATGCGCTCGTAGGGGGTGTAGCCCAGGAAATCGACCGGCGCGCCAATCGAGCTCGCAAGCTCGGTGAGCTTATCGCGATCGGGGCCATCGCCCAGAATCTTCACGCGCAAGCCGCTCACCTGAGGTTTTGCAAGCTTAGCGGCCTGAATGAGAGTCGAGAGGTCGTAGCTTGCCCCAAGCGTGCCCGCGTACGTTACCCAGAATTCGCCCGCGGGCTTCACGATTGCGCTCGCATTCTCGCGCGCACCCTCGTCGAAGGCGGTGAGATTGTTCCCCACATACACCGTGGCGCGCGCGTAAGGCTCCTCGCGGTCGGCGGCGGGGCGCGCGGCGTACTCGTCGGAGGTCCCCACCGCGCCCGAAAGCAGCTCGTAGACGCGATGTGCATCGCGCGCGAACGGGCGGAAGGCGATATCGCTCACAACCGGCACGTTCACGACCATGCGCATGGCCTCGGGCCACAGGTCGTTCACGTCGGCGACGAAGGGAATGCCGCGCTCGTGCGCCACCTCCGCGCACACGCGGGCGACATCGTTGGGCGGAATCTCAGCGTAGATAAGGTCGAACGCGCGAGCATCGGCGGCGAATCGTTCCTCGAACATGCGGCGCAGATTCTTCGCAGCCTTACGATGGCTCATGATGCGCGCAAGGTCGAGGTTCTTCTTATAGCCGGGCTCGGGGATGAAGACGACGCGGTACGGGAGATCGCGATAGCACGCCTTCTCCGTGTCGCGCTGGGCCTTCTCCCAATGTTGAAACGACGAGGTGAAGAGCGTGACGTCAAAGCCTTCGCGCACGAGCAGCTCAGACAGGAAGCGGAAGCGCGTGTAGCCACGCGTTTCGTCGCCGAGCTTCACGCCCATGGTGACGACGGCGATGCGCTGCTTGTGGGCAGACGCGTGGTGGGTGTTCGATAGTGTGTCCATGGTTCGGAAGTATAGCAGCACCGACGGGGACACCCGCCCTCGAACTCGCGAAAGCAGGAGGATTCTGAAGGAAGAGGCGCGGCGGTCCTGGATAGGGCTCCCCGGACGACGAGCTCGCCGCCCGGGGAAAGAGCACCCCAGCCTCAGGTTTTGCGCCTCGGCCTAACCCTCGCTACCCCTTCGAGGCGTACACCACGTTATCGGCGGCGTTTTCCCAGGCGGGAAGCTTGAAAATGCGGAAACCCCGCTGTCGCAGCGCCTCGCATTCCCCTGCCGCGGTACCACCAACGGAAAGCGCTCCGTTCGGGCATGCATTCACACAGTACGGAAGCTCACCCGCCGTCAGCCGTCCACCGCAGCGCACGCAGCTCTTCGACCAGATGGGAATCCAGCTCATATGCAGGTCGGGCCACGTCCCCGCGGGGCGATCGATGCCTTCGCCGCTGCCTTCCGTGCGCACCGTCAGCCAGAATTTCTCATCGGGGAGGTTGTTCCCTACCTTGCAAGCAAGGGAGCAGGTCCAGCATCCTGTGCATCGCTGCAGATTAACCAGAATCGTCTTCTCATCCATGTCGCTCCCCCTATTCCTCGACCTTGCGCACGTCGCACGCACAGTCCCAAATCGTATCCCAAGCACCAGCCATGCCGCCGATGCCGCCAGTGCCGAACCCTGGCTGGAAGCCGCCGATCGCCCGCACGCAGCTATCCCAATGCTTGGACACATCGTTCAACGTATAGTCGCTGCCGAGCGCCGGGATGAGCTCGGAGTACATGCCGTCCTCGAACGCATCGTGACGCCAACCGAACCAGCACTGCACGGTTCCCGGAGGAATCTGCTGGTCAAGCTTCATCTCGATGGTCACGTGCCCTCGCTCGTTGTAAATCTCCACCTTATCGCCGTCTTTGATGCCTTCCGCCTGCGCATCCGCCGGGTTCATGCGGCCCGTCGGGTACCCGCCCGATAGGTCGGCCATGACCGGATCGTCAGTGAACATCGACTGCATGAAGAAGCGCTGGCGGCCGCTGAAGAAGTGGTACCTCCCCTTGGCGGTGCCGTTTCCCAAGCTCATCGGCGTGGGAGCCTCAAGCGGCTCGCGATAGGCTGCCATCTGCGCCCCGACGGGAAGCAGTCGCTCGCAGTAGAATTCGAGACGCTTGGAGGGCGTGTTGAACTGCAGTCCCATGAACGGGTCCCAATTCACCGGGGGCGTTGCCGCGCGCACGAGCTTCTCCTTCTTCAGGCGCTCGTAGGTCAGCGGCGGCTGGATGCCCGCGATCATCGGCCACTTCGACTGGATGCGCACCTCGATCCATTCCTCCGCCGTCTTGTCGAAGTACTCGCCCAAGCCCACACGCTTCGCAAGCTCACTGTAGAGGAACGTGGGGTCGCGCGCCTCGCCTTGCGGCTCGATCGCCGGCTCCTGCAAGACGATGTGGTTGTACGCCGCCGATGCCACCAGCTCATAGCGCTCGAACGGCATGCAGTCGGGCAGCACGTAGTCGGCATACTGGCCTGTGTCGGTCATCCAGATGTCCACGTCGACGATGAGCTCCATCTGCGGGAAGATCTCGTCAATCCACAAACCGCGGTTCGGGCAGTTGTGCACCGGGTTGCCGGCGATTACCCAAAACGCCTTAATCGGGTACGGCTCTTGGCTTTTCACCTGGTTGATGAACTCGTTTTGACGCAGCATCTTCGCCTTGTAGCCCTCGCGGCCAAGCGGCATGGTGATGGGCGTGTCGTTGAAAATCATCGGGAAACCGGCCGGCAGCATCTCGCTTGTGACGCCAGCACCAGGTCGGCCCAAGTTGCCTGTCAGCATGCCGAGCAGGTAGAACGAGCGATAGCTTTCGCCCTGGTTCTGATAGCGAAGCCCCAGCGCGCCGAAGATGTAGGCGTTCGGAGCGCTCACGTACTCGTCGGTTAGGCGCCTGACCACTTCGGGAGCGACGCCGGTGACGCCTTCCTGCCATTCGGGCGTATAGCTTGCCACATGCCCGCGCAGGCACGCGAACGCCGTTCTGCACGCCACGCCGCCGACTTCGTGCTCGCCATCGAGCTCCATATGCGCCACAGGAGACGCCTGCTCGCCAGGGGTCATGGGCATCGCCGCAGCCGCATCGACGTCCCACACCAGGTAGTTGCCGTCCGCGTCGCGAAGGAATTCGCCCGTATCGTCGCGCACGAGGAACGGTGCCACCGTGTAGGACAGCAGGAAATTCTCGTTGTAGCGCTTCTCCTGGATGATGAGATTGGCCATCGCAAGGGAAAGCGCTGGGTCGGAGCCTGGTTTCACGGGGATGAACTCGTCGGCGAAGCCCGCCGTGCCGTCGAACAGAAGCCCGATGTCGACGATTTTTGCACCGTTCGAACGTGCTTCGACCAGGTGCTTTGCAATGCGTTGCTGATTTTCGATGGGGTTGGCGCCCCACACGATGATGTAGTCCGACGTGTCGAAGTTCGCGGGGTCGGTCGTCATGTACTTGTAGAAGTCGCCCATGTCGAAGAACGCCGCGTAGAACGGCCCGTTGTCGAGCCCGTACCCCTGGATGGGGTCGGTCGCGCCCCAAAGCCCCATGAACCGCGAGCTCAGCACAGCGGCAAGCCCCTGCGAGGGAGGCACCGACGCCACCACATTCCACATCGCGAGCGATTCGGGACCGTAGTCATCGCGCAGCTGCAAAAGCTTCGCGGCGATCTCGTCGAGCGCCTGGTCCCAGCTGATTTCCTCCCATTTGCCCTCGCCGCGCTCACCTGCACGCTTCAGCGGATGCAGCAAGCGCTTCGGATTGTAAGGCTGCCTGCACGACATGATGCCCTTTTGGCAGATGTAGCCCTCGTTTTCCTCCGCGCCGGTATAGCTGGGCTTTTCGGTGCGAACGATTTTGCCATCTTTGACGATGGTCTTGATCGCGCAGAACTCGTGGTCGCCCCATCCGGGACAACACGTGTAGACGAACGACTCCCCTTGCGTCATGGCATAGCTCCTCTCGTATTTCTCCTACCTGGGCGATGCCCACCCCGATGGCCCGCTGCAAGATGCACCCAGCCTGCAGAGGGCTGGAAGGACGGCGCTCATTCACCCTGCGTTCATTATGGAAAGGTATAGCAGCAACCGAAAGAAGCCTATAATTGTCTTTTAGACAACGGTTGGTTGCATATGAAAGTGAGCACCTATGAACATCGAGACGATCCACTACTTTGAAGAGGTTGCTCGCGCAGAGTCGTTCTACGGCGCCGCAAAGCGACTCGCCGTGTCTCAACAGGGGCTGAACAAGGCGATCACCTCGCTTGAGCGCGAACTTTCGGCAAAGCTTCTCGAGCGAAGCCGCAAAGGCGTTACGCTGACGCCGACGGGAAAAAGCTTTCTCGCGTTTGCGCGAAAGGTAACCGCAGACTACGGGGAATTTCTCGATGCGCTCTACAACCCCGACGAGGAGCAGAAGCGGGAAGAGGACCCCTTCGATATCCATGTCACGCATTACTCGGCGCAGATCGCCTCGGCAACGCAGGCGTACGTCGATCTGCTCGCCAGATGCTCGTATATCGAGGAGCCTTTCGATAAAATCGTCTCGCGCACATGCCTGTCAGACGGCACTGACCTCGGGTTTGTTGACCTTCACGCCAACAGCGCCCTCGACCTCATCGCGAGCACGGAGCTTGCGTTCGACCCTGTCCTTCGCACGCAATTGGGAGTCGTGTGCCATGCAGCGTCATCGTATGCACGAAGAGAGTCCCTTCGTCGACGCGAGGTTGCAGGCGTACCCTGCGCGACGGACGCCTCGCGAGAAGCGGCGCAGCAGATGGAGTGGCTGTTTCGCGATTATCCACTGCAGAACGTGCGAATGAGCGTCGCAAGTCCGCGCATGCTCATCCGCTTCGTCCATTCGCGCGATGATGCTGTGGCCTTTCTCGACTCATTCAGCTACCACCTTGCGCTCAAAGACGCTGCCATGCCGACGGACGGCCTCGCCTTCGTGCCTCTCTCGACCCCAGAATCAATAAGCTACGTCGGATTTCTTTACCCCAAGCACATTCGGCAGAAGCCACGCGTGCGGTATGCTGTAAAAATGCTCGATCGATACCTTGAAGAGAATCACGCCGACTACCTGGGGGAATATCCGGTATAGAGGAAGCGCCGCCCCTGGCCTTTCCTCCTGCTGTCCTTCATCCTGCCGACCCTCTCCCCATCGCCCTTCTTCTCGCCGTCCCCCTTCTCGCCGCCTTTCTTTCCCCTGTCCTTCTTTTCGAAAAACGGGTGGCTCTATGTTAAACCACCGTTGACATGGGTGTCCCATCGGCGGCCCTCCCGAAAAGCAGGCTCCCCCTATCATGGGG
>NZ_CAKTTZ010000020.1 GCF_934617235.1 uncultured Ellagibacter sp.
CATCTACATCGACGAGATCGACAAGATTGCCCGCAAGGCCGAGAACCTCTCCATCACGCGCGATGTTTCGGGCGAGGGCGTGCAGCAGGCGCTTTTGAAGATCGTCGAGGGCACTGAGGCCTCCGTGCCGCCGCAGGGCGGGCGCAAGCACCCCCAGCAGGAGCTTATCCACATCGACACGACGAACATCCTGTTCATCCTAGGCGGCGCGTTCGTCGGCCTGGCCGACATCATCGGTCAGCGCGTCGGCAAGAGCGGTCTGGGCTTCTCCTCCGAGCTGCCCGAGAGCAAGAAGCACGCCGAGGCGGAGCTTCTGGCGCAGGTGCTTCCCGAGGACCTGAACAAGTTCGGCATGATCCCCGAGTTCGTCGGCCGCATCCCCGTGATCACGGCGCTCAACGAGCTCTCCGAGGACGACCTTGTCCGCATCCTCACCGAGCCGAAGAACGCACTTGTGAAGCAGTACACGAAGATGTTCGAGTTCGAAGATTCCACGCTCGAGTTCGAAGAGGATGCCCTGCGCGCCATCGCGCACGAGGCCCAGGAGCACGGCACGGGCGCCCGCGGCCTGCGCTCGATCTGCGAGCGCGTGCTGCAGGACGTCATGTACGACCTGCCTGAGCACAAGGTCGCCACGCACGTCATCGTGCGCGCGAGCGACATCACGGGGGAAACGGTCCCCGAGATCGTTCCCGCTTCCTAACCAGTACTTTCCCGGGGCGCCTTTTACGGGCGCCCCTCTCGGCGTTTTTGCGCCTGTCCGCTTACGTTTCATCGAAGGAGCTTGCATCCAATGGAAAACATGCCGAAGAATTACGATGCAGAAGCCGTCGAGCAGCGCATGCTCGACAAATGGCTCGCCGGCGATTACTATCGCCGCAACCCCGGCGTGGGCGATTGCACGGTGACGATCCCGCCGCCGAACGTGACCGGCAAGCTTCATATGGGCCATGCGCTCGACGACACCATCCAGGACACCATCATCCGCATGAACCGCATGCGCGGCGTCTCCACACGCTGGATCTTGGGCACCGACCATGCGGGCATCGCCACGCAGACGAAGGTGGACAAGAAGCTCGCCTCCGAAGGAATCTCCCGCCGCGAGATCGGCCGCGAGAAGTTCGTCGACGCTTGCTGGGACTGGACGCACGAGTACGGCGGGCATATCGTCGAGCAGATCAAGCGCATGGGCTGCTCGATCGACTTCTCCGACCCGCACTTTACCATGGACGCCGACTACGCCACCGCGGTGCGCAAGGTCTTTTGCGACTGGTACCATGACGGGCTGATCTACCGCGGCAAGCGCATCGTGAACTGGTGCCCGCATTGCACGACGGCCATCGCCGACGACGAGGCGGAGTACAAGGAAGAAGACGGCCACCTGTGGTACCTGCGCTACCCGCTCGTCGAGCCTGTCGATGGGCAGGAATACGTCGTGGTGGCCACCACGCGCCCTGAGACGATGCTCGGCGACACTGGCGTGGCGGTCTCCCCGAAGGACCACGACAAGGACAAGTTCGTCGGCGCGAAGGTTCGCCTTCCCATCGTCGACCGCGAGATCCCCATTTTTTCCGACTTTTACGTCGATGCGGGCTTCGGCACGGGCTTCGTGAAGGTAACCCCTGCTCACGACCCCAACGACTATGGCATGGGCGAGCGTCACGGCCTTGAGAAGGTCAACATCTTCGACGAGACGGCGCACGTGGTCGAAGGCTACGGCGGGTTCTCGGGCATGGGCCGCGACGAGTGCCGCCAAGCGGTCGTCGCCTGGTTCGAGGAGCACGGCCTGCTCGACCATGTGGACGACCATCATCATTCCGTCATGCACTGCTACCGCTGCGACTCGACGCTCGAGCCGTGGCTGTCCGAGCAGTGGTTCGTCGCCGTCGACAAGCTGAAGGGACCGGCGACCGAGGCGGTCACCTCCGGCAAGGTCACCTTCCATCCCTCGCGCTGGACGCAGACGTATCTCACGTGGATGGAGAACCTCAAGGACTGGTGCATCTCGCGCCAGCTGTGGTGGGGCCATCGCATCCCCGTGTTCTACTGCGAGGACTGCGGCTGGGAAGATGCACTCATGGAGGACACCGACGTGTGCCCGAAGTGCGGCAGCCACCATGTCGCGCAGGAAGAGGACGTGCTCGACACCTGGTTCTCGAGCCAGCTGTGGACGTTCGCCACGCAAGGTTGGCCCGAGCATCCCGAGCGCCTGGAAGGGCATCATCCGACGACCGCGCTCGTCACCGCGCGCGACATCATCGCGCTGTGGGTGGCGCGCATGATCATGTCGTCGACGTACTTCCTTAAGGAAATCCCGTTCAAGGACGTGGTCATCTACGCGACCATCCTCGCGAAGGACGGCACGCGCATGTCCAAGTCGAAGGGCAACGGCGTCGACCCGATGGACCTCATCTCCATGTACGGCGCCGACGCGATGCGCTTCAACCTGCTCACGCTTGTGACCAACAACCAGGACGTGCGTTTCGACGCCGATATCGACAAGAAGACCCACGAGCTTCTCGGCAGCCCGCGCACGGAGTCGGCGCGCGCCTTCGTGACGAAGATCTGGAACGCGAGTCGCTTCGTTTTGGGCAACCTGGACGGCTTCACGCCCGGCGAACCGCGCGCGGTCTCGCAGGCCGACGCGTGGATCTTTAGCCGCCTGGCAAAGCTTTCCGTCGAGGTCACGAAGGACATCGAAACTTACCAGTTCGGAGAGATGGCACGCGAGCTGCACGCCTTCTTCTGGAACGAGTTCTGCGACTGGTACATCGAGTTTTGCAAGGCGAGCTTGCGCGAAGAGGGCGACGCCCGCCTGCAGACGCAGCGCAACCTCGTGTACGTGCTCGACAACGCGCTTCGCCTTCTGCATCCCGCGATGCCGTTCGTCACGGAAGCTATCTGGGAAAACGTCCCGCATGCGGAAGGGGAGGCGCCCGCGCTCATGATGGCGAAGTGGCCCGAGCCCGAAAGCCTCGCGTCGCTTGTTGACGAGGAGTCCGAGCGTGCGGTGAGCCTTCTGTGCGACGTGGTGAGCGCCGTCCGCTCGACGCGTGCGCGCTACGGCATCTCGCCCAAGCAGGAGCTCGATGTCGTCATTCGCGCTGACGGGGCAACGACTGAGGTGCTCGACGGCCTGAAGCTTCAGATCTCCTCGATGGGCCGCGTGGCAGGGCTCGACCTTCGCACAGCCGACGCTGAAAAGCCTGCTGAGAGCGCCTGCGTCGTTGCGCACGGCTGCGAGGTGTACTGTGTGCTCACCGGCCTTATCGACTTCGAGGCCGAACGCGCCCGCCTCACCAAGGAGCGCGCGTCTCTTCAGAAGGATGAGGCCAAGTTCGCTAAGAAGCTTTCCAACCCCGGCTTCCTTGCGAAGGCGGCGCCCGAGATCGTGGAGAAGGACACGGCAAAGCTCGTCGAGCTGCGCGACAAGCTCGCGCGCGTCGAGGAGCAGCTTGCGGAGTTAGGCTAGAGTTCGCATCTCTTTTGCGCCGGACTTGCCTATCGGGTCCGGCGTGGTTTTTTATCCAGTTGGACGGACTGTGTTCTACGGTGAGAATAAAAAAGCTCGGCAATGGCACCGTCGCGGTGACCGCAGTCGAATTCGGCAAGTTCACTGGCTCCGCTACGTTCGAAGGTAATGGCTCAGGTTGACGTTGCCATAATAATTGGTCATAATTCTGACCATATTGGAAGGAGGATTACATGGCAACGCTGACGATGGGCCTTGCTGAGGCCAAGACCCACTTTTCCCGCTTGACGGCGGAGGTCAACAGAACCGGAAAGCCGGTTACTGTCTTGAAGAACAATAAGCCTTGGGTGGTGATTCAGCCAGTTGGAACAGATGCATCGACTTTGGATATCGCGGTCGATTTCATGGATGAATACTCCGATGTTTTCAAGGAGCTTGCAAAATGAGTTTCCGCTCTATTGCCAAAGATGAGGCGATTGCGGTGCACGCTGCCGTAATCGCTAAGTTCGGAGGAATCGACGGTGTGCGAGACGAGGGGCTTCTGGAATCTGCGCTCGCTCAGCCGCTCCAGTCCTTCGACGGCGTAGAGCTCTATCCAACCGACGAAGCCAAGGCGTGTCGATATGCTTATGGCATCATCAAAAACCATCCGTTTGTTGATGGCAATAAGCGAACCGCCACCGCTCTTATGGGAGCGTACCTTAGAATATCCGGTCTTGCATTCCAGCCACGTCATGACGAGCTGTTGAAAGCCATGCTCGGCGTGGCCGAAGGCTCATGGGATTTCGATACATTGGTTGAATGGGTGCATTCCGTCGTAGGTTAGGGTAATTTGCGTGGTGCGTGTGGTCGGGTTTTAACAGCAGCCCATAGGCTCTTCTTTACTCTCATATACGTTATCTGGCGATGTCTGCGATATCGCGAGGTATGCCGTTCGCTCTAAAGGTTTTTTGCTATAATCGTTCGCTAGTTGCCCGAAATGCCTGTTGGACGGGCGTCATTGGAAACGAGGAATCCATGTCGGAATTGATGTCGCAGCTCATCACGCCGGAACTGATGACGGCGTTCACGGTCTTCATCGTGCTGCTTGTGGTGCTTTATGTCCTTTCGATCGTGTGGGTCATTCGCGACGCGTATATGCGCGGGACACATTGGTATGTTTGGGGCATCGTTGCGCTCGTGCCGCTTGTAGGCGTCATCGCGTACTGCCTGCTTCGCCCGCCCCTGCTGCAGATCGATCGCGACGAGCAGGAGCTCGAGGTTGCCTTGAAGCAGCGCGAGCTTATGAAGTATGGCGAGTGTGCGAACTGCGGCTATCCTGTCGAGCACGACTACGTGCTGTGCCCGAACTGCCACACGCGTCTGAAGAATCTCTGCTCGAACTGCCATCATGCGCTCGAGCCTTCGTGGACGGTGTGCCCGTATTGTGCCGTGCCGGTGGGGCAGAACCGCAATGGCGGATCGAACCAGCGCCGCCGTACTCGTCCGCAGCAAGCTTCCAGCTCGCAGGGTCAACCTGTTCGCGAGCCGCACAACCAGGTGCGCTCCCGTGCCCCGCGCGCGCAGGAACATCACGAGGAGTAGCGGCAAAGCAGCTTCGCTTTCTCGCTCGGTAAACTACCTGTTCAGGGTGTCGACTTCCCATTGAGGTCGGCGCCTTTTTCGTTGCAGTGAGTTGGGGGATTCACCTTCGATTCGGCTCATTTTCAATCTGCGGTCTTGCTTTCGCCCTAGTTCGCTTTCCTGCTTTGGCAACGAAACATTTCACTGCACTTTTTTGGAAGGGCTCGCGGTGAGACGAATCACCCGACTCCTGTCCCATCATGACTCCTGTCACATCATGCTGGTTCCTGTCCCATTCGCTCACGACCCGCGAGCTGCTGCCTGTTTCCACGTTTTCGGTGCAGTCTTCGCGTGCGGTCCGAGGTCTTTTCCTTCATGCGCCCCGCCTGGCGTATAATCGCAAGAACTGTGCATTTTCGATTTCCAAACTGGAGGATTCATGCTTGAAAGTCTTTCCGAGCGTTTGCAGGGCATATTCTCGGGCCTGCGCGGAAAAGGCCGCTTGACCGAAGAGGATATCAATTCCGCCATGCGCGAGATCCGCATGGCGCTGCTCGAGGCGGACGTCAACTTCAAGGTCGTGAAGCAGTTTTGCGCGCGCACGAAGGAACGTTGCCTCACAGTCGAGGTGCTCGATTCGCTCACGCCCGCGCAAAACGTCGTGAAAATCGTGCTTGACGAGCTCACCGAGCTTTTGGGGCGCACGGACTCTAAGCTCGTCCTTTCCAGCCGCATCCCCAACGTCATCATGCTCGTCGGCCTTCAGGGCTCGGGCAAAACCACCGCGGCGGCGAAGCTCGCCTATCGCCTGAAGCAAGAAAAGCACTCGCCGCTGCTCGTCGCGTGCGACGTGTATCGTCCCGCTGCTGCCGACCAGCTTCAAACGCTCGGCGACGAGATGGGGGTTCGCGTTTATCGCGGCGACGGGAAAGACCCGGTCGCCATTGCGAAGGAAGGTGTGCAGGACGCCATCGACCATCTGCGCGACGTCGTTATCGTCGACACGGCGGGCCGCTTGCATGTCGACGACGAGATGATGGCGGAAGCCGAGGCAATCAAAAGCGCCGTCAAGCCCGATCAGATCCTCATGGTCGTCGACGCCATGACCGGCCAGGACGTCGTGAACGTGGCGGCAGCATTCGCCGAGCGCGTCGACTTCGACGGCGTCATCATGTCGAAGATGGACGGCGACGCCCGCGGCGGCGGCGCGCTTTCCATTAAGGAAGTCACGGGAAAGCCCATCAAGTTCATCAGTGCAGGTGAGAAGCCCGACTCGCTTGAGGAGTTCCATCCTGACCGCGTTGCCAAGCGCATCCTCGGCATGGGCGACATGGTGAGCCTCATTGAGAGCGCCGTGCGCGTGCAGCAGGAAACCGAAGAGGCCGAAACCGCAAAACGCCTCGCGAAATCACAGCTTACGCTGAACGACTTCATCGACATGAACCGCCAGATTCGCAAGATGGGCGGCGTGCGCAAGCTTGTGAGCGCGCTTCCCGGCGGCGACAAGGCGCTCGGCGCGGGGCAGGTCGACGAGGGGGCGCTCGACCACATGGAGGTTATCATCAACTCCATGACGAAGGCCGAACGCGAGAAGCCCGACATCTTGAACGGCAGTCGCCGCGCGCGTATCGCAGCGGGCGCCGGCGTGTCGGTTACTGAGGTGAACCAGCTCATAAAGCAGTTCAACGAGACCAAAAAGATGATGAAGAAGATGATGCCTTCTGCCGACGAGCTTTCCGGCAAGAAGGGTAAGAAGGGCAAGCGTCGCCGTCGCATCCCGGGAATGCCGGGCGGCATGAGCATGGCCGACATCAAGAAGGTGCAGGCGATGCTTGAGCAGGGCGATAAGTAGCGAGTTGCGACGTCGGGCGGCTCGCTGCGAGGCCGCCACATGTCTGCTTGTTTCTAGCGCGCAGAGCGGGACGCGGGCTCGCCCTGTCGTTCGAGCTTCGCAGCACTCGCTTGCCGAGTTGCAGCGGGGAAGTATAAGTTCGTGCTTGACCCGCGGGAAGAGAGGCCCGCTTGCCGAGCGCGCTAAAGGAGAGGGGAACAAAGTGTCTTGCAGGGTGCTAGTAGTGACAGGAAGTCCTCGCGTGGGCGGCAATTCCGACACGCTCGCCGAGGTGTTTATCGAAGGTGCGCAGTCGGCTGGCTGCGAGGTTCGCCGCATCGATGCCGGGCGCGCGAAGATTGCGGGCTGTCTTGGGTGCAACTACTGCTTCACCCACGAAGGCGCCTGCGTTCAGCAAGATGACATGCAGCGGTTCTACCCCGATCTTCACTGGGCTGACGTGCTCGTGTACGCTACGCCGCTCTACTGCTTCACGTACCCCGCGCAGCTGAAGGCGTTTCAGGACCGCATGTTCTGCGGAATCGCGAAGTCGTTCAACATCCCGCGCGTCGGCCTGCTCCTCTGCCTCGAGGACAAAGACATCACGGCGGCGGACTCGCTGCTCGACACGTACCGCCGTTCGAACGCATACACACATCAGGAGAGCATCGGCGAGGTCGTCGTGAACGCCGTTTTCGAGAAGGGGGCTATCGCAGGCAACCCCGGTCTTGAGAAGGCTCGCGAGCTTGGCGCAAGCCTTGCGTAGCCCGCTTTCGCCCGTTTGTGTGGGCATCATGAGTTCTCGCTTGCCATTTTCCCCGAATCTGGGTAATATTAGAAATCGCTGTTTTTCCCGAAGTTGAAGCTTCGCGGAAATCGAAAGATGTAAGGTAAAAGGAGTTCAACTTCATGGCAGTCAAAATTCGCCTGGCTCGTCACGGCGCGAAGAAGCGTCCGTACTATCGTATCGTTGTTGCTGATGCCCGCGCTCCGCGCGACGGCAAGTTCATCGAGGAGGTCGGCCGCTACAACCCGTGCGTCGATCCTTCCATGATCAAGTTCGACCTCGAGAAGGTTGACAAGTGGATCGCCAATGGCGCACAGCCGACCGACACGGTCGCTCGTCTTCTCGAAACTGCTCGCAAGGAAGCGTAGAAGACATGTCCGAGCAGACGGAAGACCTCGTCGGCTTGGTTGACGCGATTGTTCGTCCCCTCGTCGATAACGAGGAGGACCTTGACATTCAGGGGAGCGAGTCCGAAGAGGGCTCGATTCTCGTGGAGATTCGCGTGAACGAAGAGGACGCTGGCAAGATCATCGGCCGCCAAGGTCGCGTCATCAAGGCTATCCGCACGCTTGCCCGTGCGGCTGCTTCCCGTGCCGACATTCCCGTTGACGTGGAGATTGTCGACTAGTGCGCACCTGGGCTGATGTTGCCTGGTTGGCGACTGCGAAGAATTTAGATGGGGGGCTCGTCGTGCGAAGCGCGTCGGGCCTTCCTTTTTTGCTCGAAGAGGGCATGGAGGTGGCATTCGTGCCGCCTGTTCTCGATGTGCCCCGTCGTGCGAAAGTCGAGGAAATCCGCCCACAGGATGACACCTCTGCTGTCGTGTGGTTCGAAGGCGTTGCCGACATCGACACGGCGAAGGCCCTTTGCGGATGCCACGTGCTCGTTCGCCGTGAGGAGCTTCCCGAACTCGCGCAGGCTGTGGCGGCCGCGCATTCGGATGGAGCGTCCGGCTGGGAAGTCCACGATGCCAAGGCGGGCCTTCTGGGAACGCTTTCGCGCGTGGAGGACAATCCTGGTCAGAGCCTGCTTATCGTCGATCGGGCAGGTGGGGAAGGCACCCTGCTCATTCCGCTTGTGGATGAGTTCCTGATAGGGGTCGACGACGAACGCGAGCGCATCGATGTCGACGTGCCGCGCGGCCTGTTAAGCTTGTAGCACCGCGATTTTGCAAGGTGGGCGCTCGGGGTTGGTCCTGGGCGCCCATTTTCGTTTCAAGGAGGACACCGGATGATCATCGAGACCCTGTCAACGTTTCCGGGCATGTACGACTCGGTGATGAACTCATCGATGATGCGCATCGCCCAAGAGAAGGGAATTCTCGACTTTCACGCGTATGACCTGCGTGATTGGACGCATGATCGCCATCGCACGACCGATGACGACCCCTACGGTGGCGGGGCGGGCCTCGTCATGAAGTGCGAGCCGCTCTTCGAGGCGTACGACGAAATCTGTGCAAGGGGAGTAGAGCGCGATTTCGGTTCCTGCCTGGAACGGGCGGATCGGGCGGCGTCCACAAAGCGAGTTCCGCACGAGCCGGAAGTGCCCTCTGGCACTTCCGCGCCAGCAGGACTGCCGAGCGACTGGGCGCTGCCCGATCCGCCCGCCGCGCCGCAGTCGAATTGCTCCAAGCCCTACACCATCTTCCTTGCACCGCAGGGCGAGCGCTTTTGCGACGATATCGCGCTCGATCTCGCTAAAGAGGAGCGCCTCCTGTTCATTTGCGGGCACTACGAGGGCATCGACGAGCGCGTCTACACGTTGGCTGACCGCGTTATCTCGCTTGGGGATTACGTGCTCACCAGTGGCGAGCTCGCCTCGATGGTTGTGATCGACGCGGTGGTTCGCAAGCTTCCCGGCGTGCTCGGTGCCGAGGAAGGGGCAATCACCGAGAGCTTCTCGGACGGCCTTTTGGAGTATCCCCAGTACACGCGCCCTGCCGAATTCCGTGGAATGAGAGTTCCCGACGTGCTTCTTTCGGGGGATCACGGCAAGGTGGCGAAGTGGCGTCGCGAGCAGAGTCTGCTTCGCACGGCCCGCTTGCGCCCCGACCTGCTTGACGACGTGGAACTTTCGCCCGCTGACAGGGATTTTCTGCAAAGATTGCACGAAGAGGGCTAAGGCATTGCGCGAAGCGCTATCATTCGAATTCACGACTTGAATCACGGGTGGCGGCAGCCCCCGTATCGAAAGGATATCTCGCTTCATGTTTTCCGGTCAGCATGCCGAACGCCAGGGCTCTAAGATGGTTCGCAGTCTGCTCAGCATCGTCATCATGGTGCTCGTCGTGTTCGGCCTTTCGCGTTTGTTGAACGCTTTCGTCTTCGGTGCCTACGAGATTCCCTCGGGTTCGATGGAAGACACCATCGAGGTGGGGGACCTCGTCTTCTCGGAAAAGCTATCCTATTATGCGAACGAGCCCAAGCAGGGGGACATCATCACGTTCGCCGATCCGCTCGTTTCCAACCGCACGCTTATCAAACGCGTCATCGCCACCGAAGGCCAAACGGTCGACCTGCAAAACGGTAAGGTCGTCGTCGATGGGGTCGTGCTCGACGAGCCCTATACCGAGAACAAGGTTTCCGAGCCATTCGACAAAACGGCCGTTTCCATCAGCTATCCTTATACCGTGCCCGAGGGCTGCCTTTGGGTCATGGGGGACAATCGAACCAATTCGCAGGATTCGCGCTATTTCGGCGCAATCAAAGCCTCGAGCGTTACCGGTCACGCCGTGTTCACCTACTGGCCGATTCCGCATATCGGGGTGCTGTCTTAGCAAGGGAAAACCGGGCGCTCGGCGTCCCGTGCATCGATACGAGAAGGAGAGTCATGGCAGAGACATCCGCCGGCCCCGTGGCCGACAAGCTGACGTTCCAGGACATCATCATGAACCTGCAGCGCTACTGGGCGAAGCAGGGCTGCGTCGTTATGCAGCCTTACGACAGCGAGGTGGGCGCGGGTACCTTCCACACCGCCACCACGTTGCGCAGCCTCGGGCCTAACGCCTGGCGCACCTGCTATCCGCAGCCGTGCCGTCGTCCGGCCGACGGCCGATATGGTGAGAATCCTAATCGTATGCAGCACTACTACCAGTTCCAGGTCATCTTGAAGCCCTGCCCGGTCGACTCCCAAGAGCTCTACCTCGGCTCGCTCAAGGCGATCGGCCTCGATCCTGACGAGCACGACGTGCGCTTTGTCGAGGACGACTGGGAGAGCCCGACGCTCGGCGCCTGGGGCCTTGGCTGGGAAGTCTGGATGGACGGTATGGAGGTCACGCAGTACACGTACTTCCAGCAGGTCGGCGGCATCGAGGTCGACCCGGTGCCCGTCGAGATCACCTACGGTCTCGAGCGCATCGCCATGTACGTGCAGGGCGTCGACTCCGTCTACGACCTTGTCTGGTCCTATCTGCCCGACGGTACCCCCATGACCTACGGCGACGTCTTCCATGAAAACGAGGTCGAGTTCTCGGCTTACAACTTCGAGGTTGCCGACGTCGAGATGATGCGCCGCAAGTTCGACGAGTACGAGGCCGAGTGCCACTCCTGTCTCGATCGCAAGCTGCCGCTTCCCGCCTACGACTGCGTCATGAAGTGCAGCCATGCATTCAATATCTTGGACGCCCGTGGCGCCATCTCGGCGACCGAGCGCGCCAACTACATCCTGCGCGTCCGCGCCGTCGCCAAGGCCTGCTGCGAGAGCTATCTTGCCGAGGTCGCTGGCAAGAAAGACACGTATTCCACGAAGGGCGAGGTGGCCTAAATGGCAGATACTCTGGATTTCCTGCTCGAGATCGGCACTGAGGAAATGCCCTCGGCGCCGCTTATCAACGCTTCCAAACAGCTTCCCAAGCTCGTTGTGAAGATGCTCGACGAGGCCGGGCTTTCCCATGGCGATGTGCGCGTCATCTCCTCGCCGCGCCGTCTTGCCGCTATCGTGGCCGACGTCGCCTGCGCCACTGAGGCAGTTCACGAGGTCAAGCGCGGCCCGAAGGCCCAGATCGCCTTTGATGCCGACGGCAACCCCACCAAGGCTGCCGAAGGCTTCGCCCGCAAGTGCGGCGTCGAGACCTCCGCGCTTACTCGCAAGGTGGACGAGGATGGCAACGAGTACGTTTTCGCCGAGAAGAACGTGCCCTCCGAGCCCGCCATGCCCATTCTTTCGGCTCTCGGCCACGACGTTATCGCGGCCATCGAGTGGCCCAACTACCGCTCCCAGCGCTGGGGCTCCGAGCATGAGACCTTCGTGCGCCCGATCCGCTGGATTTGCTCGCTTTTGGGCGAGGAAGTTGTGCCGGTGTCCTACGCCGACGTGACGAGTGACAACACCACGCGCGGTCATCGTGTCCTCGCGCCCGGCGATCATGTCGTTTCCAGTCCTGCCGCCTATGAGCAGGTGCTCAAGGATTCCTTCGTGCTCGGCGCCGAGGCGCGCGAGGCGGCTATCCGCGAGGGCATCGCCGCTATCGAGGCCGCTCGTCCCGGCAGCCATGTCGACACGCCCAAGCGCATCTTCGACGAGGTTGTGAACCTCTGCGAGTGGCCGACCGTGCTCGTCGGTAAGTTCGACGAGGAATTCCTCCGCGTCCCGCAGGAGATCATCTGCGAGTCCATGCTCTCCAACCAGCGCTATTTCCCGATTTTCGATGCCGCGGGCAAGCTCACCCGCGAGTTCGTGATCGTCTCGAATGCCGACCCGAAGGTCTCCGCCACGGTCGTCTCCGGCAACGAGCGCGTCGTGCGCCCGCGCCTTGACGACGCCAAGTTCTTCTTCGATGAGGACTTGAAGCGCCCGATGGAGGAGTTCGTCGAGCGCCTCGGCATCGTCACGTTCCAAGAAAAGCTCGGTACCACGCTGCAGAAGGTTCAGCGCATGGAGAAGCTTGCGGGCGCGGCCGCTGCTGCTGCCGGCGAGGATGAGGCGGGTGTTGCGAACGCTGTCCGTGCAGCTCACCTGGCTAAGGCCGACCTTGTCTCCCAGGCTGTCGTCGAGTTCACCAACCAGCAAGGCGTTATGGGTGGCTACTACGCCGAGGCCACCGGTGAGGCTCCCGAGGTTTGCGCCGCCATCCGCGAGCATTACCGTCCGCGTTTCGCGGGCGACGAGCTGCCCTCCGGCGTCTGCGGCAAGTGCGTCGCCATCGCCGACAAGCTCGATACCTGCTGCGGCATCTTCGCAATCGACGAGCCGCCGACGGGATCTTCCGACCCCTACGCTGTCCGCCGCGCCGCAATCGGCATCATCGCCATGTTGCGCACGATGCCCACCGTCGGCCTGAAAGACCTCATCGCAGCCTCGCTTGATGCTTACGCCGAGCAGGGGCTTAAGTTCGATTGCGCCGCTGTGGCTGAGAAGATCGAGCAGTTCTTCGCAGGCCGCTTGAAGTCCATCGCCAAGGACGAGGGCATCCGTCTCGACTCGATCGAGGCCGTCTCTGCGGTCGACGTCATCGACCCCGCCGAGTTCTTCGCCCGCGCCTGCGCGCTCGATGCCGCCCGCGCCGAGCAGCCCGAGACCTACGAGGCGCTCGCGGGTGCCTTTACGCGTGCCCACAACCTCGCGGATGCCGTCCTCGGCTGCGAGGTCGACACCTCGATTCTCGGCGAATCCGAGCTCGCGCTTCTGCATGCCTGCGAGGAAGGGGAGGAAAAGGTCGCCTCCGCGCTCGCCGGCAAGGACTTCGATGCAGCTTGCTCTGCCCTTGCGGCGCTCAAGGAGCCTATCGATGCCTTCTTCGAGGATGTCATGGTTATGGACGAGAACGCATCGCTGCGTGAGAATCGCCTGCGCCTGCTCAATCGCTTCGTCGGCGTGTTTACGGACGTCGCCGATTTCGGGCTGATGGCGAAGAAGGCCCAAAAGTAAACCACCCAAACAGGAAAAGCCAGGCGAGAGATGGATTTCGTTGTGCACACGAACAGGACGCCCCTGCCGACGATTCACGTCATCAGCGACTCCGTGGGACTGACGGCGCAGGCTTTGGCCCGCGCCGCCGCCGCGCAGTTCGGCGTGACGAACCCCTGCATCGAGGTATTGCCGAAGGTGCGCAAGTTCGAGGAGGTGAAGCGCTTCCTCGAAGACCACATGCAGCTTCATCGGGAACTGAAGGGGTCGCCTAAAATCCTCGTCTGCTACACCATCGTCGACAAGGAGCTGCGTATCAGCTTGGCCGAGTATGCAGCTTCCGAGCCCGATATCATCGCAATCGATTTGATGACGCAGGTCATCGACGCGATTTCGGGGCTTTCGGGGCTCGAGCCCTCGTCGAAGCCCGGCGGTCTGCATGTGGCTGACCAGCATTATTTCCGCCGCATCGAGGCAATCGAGTTCACCATTGCCCACGACGATGGGCGCAACCCCCAAGACCTCACGCAGGCAGATATCGTCCTGCTCGGCGTTTCGCGTTCCTCGAAGACGCCGACTTCGATCTATCTTTCCCAGCAGGGATATAAGGTGGCGAACGTTCCGCTCGATCCGCATACCGAGCCGCCTCGCGAGATTTACGATGTCGACCCGACGCACCTGTTCGGCCTCATGACGACGCCCGAGGTGCTCGTGGGCATCCGCACTCGCAGGCTCGGCAACGCCGTTGGTGTCGCGAGCAGCTACGCCGATCCTACCTACGTCTACGAGGACCTCGAGTCGGCTCGCGCGCTCATGCGACGGCTCGGCGCTATCGTCGTTCACACTGAAAACCGCGCCGTCGAGGAGACCGCTCAGGAGATATTGCGCTACTACGAGCGTCTCCACCCCGTACCTACTGGTATAGTTGAGTAGTACTCGAAACGGATGGGAAACGTGCACGAAATGTTTCTGAATGAGTCACGTTTTCCGACGTCATGGGTAAAAAGGTAACCGGAGCTTGTAAGGAGAACAAGGTGACCGAACCAGTGAAGCGCGTCTATGCGTTTGGCAAAGACGCTCAGGGAAACAACGTAACCGAGGGCAACACCACCATGAAGGCAACGCTCGGCGGCAAGGGAGCGAACCTTGCCGAGATGGCCAACATCGGCCTTCCCGTTCCTCCGGGATTCACGATTTCCTGTCAGACGTGCATGGAGTACGCCAACGCCGGCAATGTGTGGCCGGAAGGCGTTCTCGATACGATTCACGAGTATCGTCTCGATCTTGAGAATCGCATCGGCAAGAAGATCGGCGACGCGGAAGATCCGCTGCTCGTCTCCGTTCGCTCCGGCGCTCCCATGTCGATGCCCGGCATGATGGACACGGTTTTGAACCTCGGCCTGAACGATGAGTCCATCAACGGCCTCATCAAGCAGACCGAGAACCCCCGTTTCGCATGGGACTCCTACCGTCGTTTCATCCAGATGTTCTCGAACGTTGTCATGGGTCTCGACGGCGACCTGTTCGAAAACGCCATCAACGCCATGAAGGCGACGCGTGGCGTCAAGTCCGACACCGACCTCACCGCTGAAGATTTGCAAGAGCTCGTCGCGGAGTTCAAGGGCATCTTCACTGAGAACGTCTCGGGCGAGGAATACCCCGCGCTCGTCGTCGACGGTGCCGTGCAGTTCCCGCAGGACCCGATGGTGCAGCTCAAGCTCGCCATCGAGGCTGTGTTCGGCAGCTGGAACAACCCCCGTGCGGTCCTCTACCGCAAGAAGAACAAGATCTCCGACGATTTGGGCACCGCCGTCAACGTGCAGTGCATGGTCTTCGGCAACAAGGGCAACACGTCGGCTACGGGCGTCGCGTTCACGCGCAACCCTGCCAACGGTGCGAAGGAATTCTACGGTGACTACCTGGTGAACGCCCAGGGCGAAGACGTCGTCGCGGGCATCCGCAATACGAGCCCCATTGCCGAACTCAAGCATGTGGAAGGCCTCGAGGAAGCAGGTCGCGAGCTCGAGGAAATCTTCGTGCTCCTGGAGAACCACTTCCACGACATGATGGACATCGAGTTCACCATCGAGCAGGGCAAGCTCTTCATGCTGCAGACCCGCGTGGGCAAGCGCACTGCCGCCGCCGCGCTCCATATTGCCATCGACATGGAGAAGGAGGGCCTCATCGACAAGAAGGAGGCTGTCCGTCGTGTCGCCCCCGACCAGCTTGACCAGCTGCTTCACCCGCAGTTCGACAAGAACGCCGACTACGACGTGCTCGCTCGAGGCCTGAACGCGAGCCCCGGTGCTGCGGTGGGCGAAGCCGTGTTCTCCTCCGCCGACGCTGTGGCTGCCGCCGAAGCTGGCCGCAAGTGCGTGCTCGTCCGCTGGGAGACCAACCCCGATGACCTCGCTGGCATGATCGCGGCAGAGGGCATCCTCACCTCCCATGGTGGAAAGACCTCGCATGCTGCCGTTATCGCTCGCGGCATGGGCGCCCCGTGCGTGTGCGGCGTGGAGGCCCTGAAGATCGATGCCGAAAAGAAGCAGGCAACGGTTGCCGGCACTGACGTCGTCATCAAAGAAGGCGACATGATCTCGCTCGACGGCACGTCCGGTATCGTCGTTTTGGGTGCGGTCGACCTGGTGATGCCCGAGCTCACCGGCGATCTTGACACCATTCTCGAGTGGGCCGACGAATTCCGCAAGCTCGGCGTCCGCGCGAATGCCGACAACCCCGAGGACGCGAAGCTCTCCCGCGACTTCGGTGCATCGGGCATCGGCTTGTGCCGCACCGAGCACATGTTCTTGGGCGAGCGCAAGCAGATTATCCAGACGTTCATCTTGAACGACGACGACGCTGTTCGCGAGAAGGCGGTCGGCGAGCTCTTCGAGGCCCAGACCGGCGACTTCTACGGCATGTTCAAGGAAATGGACGGGCTGCCCGTCATCGTTCGTCTGCTCGATCCGCCGCTGCATGAGTTCCTCGAGAGCCCGCGTGCGCTCGACGTGGAAATCGCGCGTCTCGAGGCGACGGGCGGGGACAAGACCCTTATCGCCGAGAAGCGCATGCTCATGGAACGCATTGACGGCTTCGCCGAGCAGAACCCGATGCTGGGCCTGCGCGGCTGCCGCTTGGGCATCGTGTATCCCATCCTTCCCGAAATGCAGGTGCGTGCCATCGCAACCGCAACCGCAAAGCTCAAGAAGGAAGGCCTCGATCCGAAGCCCGAGATCATGATCCCGCTCGTGTCGACCGTTGCCGAGCTTGAGAAGCTGCGCGCCGTCGCGAAGAAGATCATCGCGGAAGTGGCCGCTGAAGAGGGCGTCGAACTCGACATCGAGGTCGGCACCATGATCGAGTTGCCGCGTGCCGCCGTCACCGCTGACGAGATTGCCACGCAGGCAGACTTCTTCTCCTTCGGCACCAACGACCTCACCCAGACGACGTTCGGCTTCAGCCGCGACGACGTCGAGGCCGAGTTCGTGCCGCAGTATCTGCAGGAGCACCTGCTTCCGTACAACCCGTTCGCCACGATCGATCCGGGTGTGGCCAAGCTCGTGGAAATGGGCGTGAAGCTCGGCCATGAGGGCAACCCCGACCTGGTTTGCGGCGTGTGCGGCGAGCACGGTGGCGACCCGGATTCCATCCACACGTTCAACAAGATTGGACTCGACTACGTCAGCTGCTCGCCTTACCGCGTGCCCGTCGCCCGTCTCGCGGCGGCTCAGGCTGCGCTCGAAGAAGAGTAGCGACACCTTAGGTTTACCATTGCAGGGGTCGGGCGTTCCGCGCTCGGCCCCTTTTGCGCATATCTTGGGAAGGGGAAAGATGCAACGCACGAAAATCGCCCAGCTGTTCGCTGATGTCGACGCGTTCGGGGGCAAGGAAATCACCGTGGCGGGTTGGGTCCGCTCGGTGCGCGACATGAAGAACTTCGGCTTCGTCACCTTGAACGACGGAAGCTGCTTTCGCGACCTTCAGGTCGTGATGAGTCGCGAAACGCTGGAGAACTACGATGAAATCGCAGCTCAGAATGTGAGCGCGGCGCTTATCTGCAAAGGCGTGCTTAAGCTCACCCCCGAGGCGCAGCAGCCCTTCGAGCTCACCGCCGAGAGCATCGTCGTCGAAGGCGTATCTGCGCCCGACTATCCCCTCCAGAAGAAGCGCGCCACGGTGGAATTTCTGCGCACCCAGCAGCACCTGCGTCCGCGCACGAACCTTTTCCGCGCCGTCTTCCGCATCCGCAGCATCGCGGCTGCGTCCATCCACAGCTTCTTCCAGGATCGCGGCTTCCTCTACGTGAACACCCCGATCATCACGGCGTCCGACTGCGAAGGTGCGGGCGAGATGTTCCGCGTGACCGCGTTTGATATGGAGGATGTGCCGCGCGTGAGCGAGAAGGCTGCTGCCGAGTCGAAGGGCGAACTTCGCGCAGGCGAGGTTGACTGGAGCCGCGATTTCTTCGGCAAACCGGCAAGCCTCACCGTTTCAGGCCAGCTCAATGCCGAGAACTTCGCCATGGCCTTCGGCGATGTGTACACTTTCGGCCCGACCTTCCGTGCGGAGAACTCCAACACGAAGCGCCATGCGGCAGAATTCTGGATGGTCGAGCCCGAGATTGCGTTCGCCGACCTCGAAGACGACATGAACCTCGCGGAGGACATGCTGAAGCACGTCATCAACGAGGTGATGGATCGCTGCCCCGACGAGCTCGCCATGCTGAACAAGTTCGTCGACAAGGGGCTCATCGAGCGTCTGACGCACGTGGCGACAAGCGATTTCGCGCGGGTAACCTACACCGAGGCCGTTTCCATCTTGGAAGATGCGGTTGCAAAGGGTCATACGTTCGAATATCCCGTGAGCTGGGGAATCGATCTGCAAACCGAACATGAGCGCTTTCTCACTGAAGAGCATTTCAAGCGCCCGACCTTCGTGACTGATTACCCGGTCGAGATCAAGGCGTTCTATATGCGCCTGAACGACGACGGCAAGACCGTCGCTGCGGCTGACTGCCTTGTACCTGGCATCGGCGAGATTATCGGTGGCAGCCAGCGCGAGGAGCGCCTCGACGTGCTCGAGCGCCGCATCAGCGAGCTCGGCATGGACCCGGCGCAGTACAAGTACTACTGCGACCTGCGCCGTTACGGTTCGTGTCGCCATGCGGGGTTCGGCCTGGGCTTCGAACGCCTCGTCATGTACCTCACCGGAGTTCAGAACATCCGCGACGTCATTCCCCATCCGCGCACTGTCGGTAACGCGGAATTCTAACAAGACAGGGGTCTTTACGTGCGTCATTCTATCGACTTGTCCCAACTTCCGCGCAGCGTGAGCTTTCGGCGCGCTGCGGACGGGGGAGCGGAGCTAATCTATCTCGACGAGCGCTTCTTGCCTGGCGAAGAGCGCTTTTGCACAACGCGCGAGTGGCGGCGTGTCGTGGATGCCGTGAAGACCCTTGCCGTGCGCGGCGCTCCTGCCATCGGTGCTGCGGGAGCTGCCGCTGTGGCGCTTTGGGCGGTGAACGAGGGTGCGGCGGGCGCCGTGTCGCACGGATGCGCCGAGTCGTCCGAGCGCTTTCTTGAAGCACTTGGGCCCGTTGCGGCGGAAATCGCGGCTGCGCGTCCGACGGCGGTGAACCTCATGTGGGCCACCGCGCGCATGGAATCCCTCGCGAAGCGCCTCGTCGCGGAGGGGGCAGCGCCTGGCGAGGTGGCCGATGCCCTCTTCGACGAAGTGCTTCGCATCGAACGCGAGGACGAGGCGGTGAACCGCGCGATCGGCGCTGCGGGGGCTTCGCTTGTCCCCGAGCGCGCTCGCATTCTCACGCACTGCAACGCGGGAAGCCTCGCCACTGTGTTCTACGGGACGGCGCTTGGCGTGGTCTATTCTGCCGCTGAGCAGGGGAAAGTCGAGCGTGTGTTCGCCGACGAGACGCGTCCTGTGGGCCAGGGCGCGCGCCTCACGAGCTGGGAGCTTTCCCGCGCTGGGGTGCCCGTGACGGTGATATGCGACAACATGGCGGCAAGCCTCATGCGGAAGGGCGAGATTGACTTCGTCGTCGTTGGAGCCGATCGTATTGCCGCAAATGGCGATGTCGCCAACAAGATCGGAACGTACGGGGTTGCCGTTCTCGCGCACCACCACGGCATTCCCTTCTACGTCGCGGCTCCCGCAAGCACTTTCGACGCCTCGCTGCCCGACGGGTCGGCCATTCCCATCGAAGAGCGCGACCCAAGTGAGGTCCTGCCGCAGCCGATCGATGGAGTCGATGTGTACAACCCCGCCTTCGACGTGACGCCCGCCGAGCTCATCTCGGGAATCATCACCGAGTTCGGCGTGTTCTCGCCCCAGGATGCCGCACGCGAAATTGCGGCACGCTCGCTCTAGCCGCGACATCTGCTACACTTCGGGTAGTTGGAAATCGAGGGCAGGAGATACGATGCGCATCGTCACCAGGGGGGATCAGCAGTTTCGCGAGCATGAGCTTCTCTCGTCGGATGCGGCTTTCTCCGACGAATCCGAGGGGCGCGACCGTTCGAGCGAGCCCGATTTCCTGCGCAATGATTTCCAGCGCGATCGCGACAAGATCCTCCATACGAAATCGTTTCGGAGGCTTTCGCACAAAACGCAGGTATTCCTTGCGGCGGAGGGCGACCATTTCCGTACGCGTCTCACGCATACCCTGGAGGTTGCCCAGATCGCGCGGACTATCGCCCGGGCGCTCGGTCTCAATGAGGACCTCGCCGAGGCTATCTCGCTTGGCCATGATTTGGGACACACGCCGTTCGGCCACACGGGTGAGGATGCGCTGTGCCGCGTTATTGCGCGCGTGCGCGGCGTCGACCCCGACAGTCCCGAGGCGGCGGCGCTCTATCGTCACAACGAGCAGAGCCTTCGCGTGGTCGAGGTGATCGAGAACGGCGGGCAGGGCTTGAACCTCATGCCCGAGGTTCGCGACGGCATCCTCTGCCACACGGGGCCTGTGCGCGCCGAGACCTTCGAGGGCCGCATCGTCGCTGTGGCCGACCGCATCGCGTACGTGAACCACGACATCGACGACGCCATCCGCGCGGGAGTCCTGCGTGAGGGTGATCTTCCCTCGTCGACGCACGAAGTGCTCGGTTCCGACCACTCTTCGCGCATCGAGACGCTCGTGGTCGATACGGTGCGCACATCGGCGGCAGAGGGTGACATCCGCTTGTCGCCGCGCGTTTGGGACGCCATGGCCGAATTGCGTTCGTTCCTCTTCGAGAACGTCTATACGTGCGATGCGGTGATGGAGGAAGTGGCGAAGGCGATGCGCCTCATCGAGGTGCTTTTCTCGTACTACATCGACAACCCAGGTGAGATTCCCATCGAATATCGCGCCATCTCGGAAGGCGACGATGTCCGCGCTGCGACCGACTATATCGCAGGCATGACCGACCGCTATGCGAAGTCGCGCTTTCAGAACCTATTCGAACCCCATTCCCTTCACGTGTAAAGAACTATGACTGATCTAAAAATCGATTTGCAAGCCAGCTTCAAGGCGGCGCTTCCCATCGTGCTCGGCTATGTTGCCATCGGCCTGCCGTGCGGCATCCTGTGCGATTCCATCGGCCTTAACGCGCTGCAGGTGTTCGCCATGTCCGTGCTCTTCTATTCAGGCGCGGGCCAGTTCATGATTCCCAATATGTGGCTTGCCGGCGCGCCGATCGCTTCCATCATCGCGAGTGTTTCGTTCGTGAACACGCGCCAGATGCTCTACTCGGCGGCCTTCGCTCCCCATTGCATCGGCGTGCGCAAGCGCCTCGCGTTTCTGTTCGCCGCCACGGTGACCGACGAGAGCTACGGCGTGAACACCCTCAAGTTCGAGGAGGGGGGCTGGTCGGTGCGCCGGGCCCTGTTCGTGAACCTGTTCTCGTGCACCTCGTGGACGCTCTCGTGCACGGTCGGCGTGCTGGTGGGCAACGCCATCGGCATCCCGCTCGCGATCGCTTCTTTCGCCATGACCTCGATTTTCATTTGCCTTCTGTGCACGCAGAAGGCGACGGTTGAAAACGTCGTCGCCGCTGCGGTCGCGATGCTTGGCGTCTACGTGTTCAAGCTGGTCGGGCTCACCGGCCCAGCGATTCTCCTTGGTGCAGTGCTGGGTGTCGCCGCCGCGCTGTGCGTCTCTCAGGTGCGCCTTGCACGCACGCGCGAGAATGCGGCGATTGAGGCGCGGATCGGGGCCGCTTCTGTCGGTGGGGAAGGCGTGCGCGAGAAGGGAGGTGAGCGCGAATGACGTGGGAAGAATACTTCATTGTCTTGGGGTCGTGCATCGTGACGATGCTCGCATGTCGTGTGCTGCCGCTCTTCCTTTTGAAGGGACGCGCTCTACCCGATGTCGTCGAGCGCGCGCTTGGCTTTATCCCTTCTGCCGCATTTGCCGCGCTTGTCGCAAACGACCTGCTCTCGCCGGGGATGTTTGCTGCTGGCATATGGCCCGCCGCGGCTCCTTTGGTGGCGAGCGCTGTAGTCGTGGTGGTGGCGTGGAGGACGAAATCGCTTCTTGGCTGTGCGGTGGCAGGTGTGGTATCCTACGCCTTGCTCACGCTCATTTAGCGAGAGTGAAAAGTATCAACGTAAAGACCGGGATGTATACGACGCCTCGTCACAGCGAGCGGTCCAGGACCTCTCTCGGAAACTCGTCGAATTTCAAGTGCAATGCTATTGCGCTTGGTTAACGTGCGCAGTATAATGTCCAACTGTGTCTTTACACCGATATGTACAAAACGGTTTCAAAAGAGAGCATAGAAGGAAACGAAGATGGACATCATCCGCGCTATTGAGCAGCAGCAAATCAAGCAGGACCTTCCTGATTTCAAAGTGGGCGACAACGTGAAGGTCCACTATCGTATCGTCGAAGGCAACCGCGAGCGTATCCAGGTGTTCCAGGGCGACGTCATCCGCCGTCATGGTGCTTCCTGCCGCGAGACCTTCACCGTTCGCAAGATCAGCTTCTCCGTGGGCGTCGAGCGTACATTCCCGGTGCATTCCCCCAAGATCGACAAGATTGAGATCACCCGTCGTGGCGATGTTCGTCGCGCCAAGCTGTACTACCTCCGCAAGAAGGTTGGCAAGGCTGCGAAAATCAAGGAGAAGTCGTTCCGCTAAGGCGAACGCTTCGTTTATATCCATCGAAAAGGCCCCTCGTGGGCCTTTTCGTTTATCGGG
The DNA here is from genome assembly GCF_934617235.1 of uncultured Ellagibacter sp. Lineage (GTDB taxonomy): Bacteria > Actinomycetota > Coriobacteriia > Coriobacteriales > Eggerthellaceae > Ellagibacter. Next base: position 22,696 of record NZ_CAKTTZ010000020.1, read on the forward strand.
ACACGCTGCGGGGTTTGCGCGAACAGGCGCGAGGTTGCGAAGGAGACGCTCATGGGCGTAACGGTTGCCGAAATAAAGAAGAGGCTTGCCGAAGCGAATGCGGAGGAATTTGCCGTGCTCGAGCGCGCGCTTGTCGCCGATGAGCGCAAAGGCGTCAGAAGTGCTCTTGCCGTTGCGAAAAGGCGCCTTAAGGCCGAAGCCGACGAAGAAGCTCGCCTGGTGTCGATGTACTCTTTCGAGCGCTCCTTGTGCGGAGAGAACCCTCATGCCGTTGTGGTCGGTCTCGACGAGGTGGGGCGCGGCCCGCTTGCGGGACCTTTGGCGGTCGGGGCCGTCGTCTTGCCAGCGAACCCCAGGATTGCAGGCTTAAACGATTCCAAGCAGGTGAAACCCGCTGATCGCGAGCGCATCGCCGAGGAAGTGAAGCGCGTCGCGCTCGCCTGGGACGTGCACTATGTGGAGCCTTCCTTCATCGATGACCATGGCATGACGGCGTCGCTCAGGCTTGCGTTTTCAAGTGCTGTTAAGGCTATCGAGCAAGCGGGGGTGCATCCCGATGTCGTCCTTCTTGATGGGAATCCGATGCATCTCGATCCGCGTGAGGTCAATGTGATCAAGGGTGATGGCAAATGCGCGTCGATTGCGGCGGCATCCATCGTGGCGAAGGTTGAGAGGGATGCGCTCATGTGCACATACGCAGAGCAATTCCCCGATTACCACTTTGCCGAGAACAAGGGCTATGCAAGCCAAGCGCACATCGATGCGATCGAGCGCGTAGGTTTAAGCCCCATTCATCGCAAGAGTTTCTGCACGGCGTTTACCCAACAGTCGTTATTCTAGCGAGTTACCTATCTATTAATTGCACTGCGATTTGCTCGTGCCGCATTTCTGTCGAATTGCTGCCAGGTTTTTGCGATTCGCGGGGGAATTTGCATCGTTTCTTTTTCGCTTCGAGGGCGAAAGCGTAGCGTTTGTATTTCGCTTTGTGGGGGAATTGGCGTGCGATTTCCATTCCCTTTCACGGTATTTGCCGACGCGAATTTGCGCCTGACGCACATGAATTTGGCGGGGAATCTGCGTCTGTTTCGACAGAATCCGTTTCTATGATGGCTCCATTCCCGAGAAAGGAGCACCATCATGACGAATCGCACTGCCGTTTCCGCACCCGAAGAGGATTCCGCCGGCAAGCCCCGGAAATCCAAGAAGGGCTCGTCGCGCCAAAAGAATATGCACAACAAGGACCTTGGTCGCAAAGGCGAGGAAGCTGCTGCGCGTTTCCTTGTGAGACGCGGATATGACATTATCGAGCGCAACTGGACTTGCATCGCCGGTGAGGCGGATATCATTGCCTTAGACGAGGATACGCTTGTCTTTGTTGAAGTGAAGACCAGGTCAAGCGCCGCAAATGGCCTTCCAGGCGAGGCGATCACCAAGGAGAAGCGCACGCGCTACGAGAAGATCGCCTGCCTGTACCTCGAGCACTCGGAGGTGTCGGATGCGCCCGTTCGCTTCGACGTTATCTCGATCACCCTTATCGGTCCCGATCGAGCCTTCGTCCGCCATCATATCGATGCGTTCGGGGTTGGTTGGTGATGTACGGGCGATGCACGGTGCTCGGCGCGACATTGCGCGGGGTCGAGGCGATACCCGTCGACGTCGAGGTCGCGGTTTCAAGCGGGCTTCCGGGCTTTGCAATCGTGGGCATGGGCGATGCTTCGGTTCAGGAGGCGCGTGAGCGTGTGCGGGCAGCCCTGAGGGCGAGCGGATTCCAGATGCCAAGCGATAAGATCGTCGTCAACCTTGCGCCAAGTTCCCTCAGAAAGACCGGGTCTGGGCTCGATCTTCCCATAGCGGTTGCGCTTTTGGCGGCAACGGGGCAGATCGACCGCGCGAGCATAGAGAATCGTCTGTTCGTTGGCGAGCTGTCGCTTGAGGGGTTCGTGCGCGGCGTTGCAGGGTCGCTTGCGTTTGCGCTGTGCGCCAAGAAGAAAGGGTGCTCGCTTGTGTGCGCCGAGGATGGCGAATCGGTGAAGGTCGACGGGCTTGCCCAGTATGGCCTGCGCTTTCTGGGCGGTATGCGCACGGCTGCCGACCTGCCTCTGCTATCTCCCCTTGTGCCCGGAAGCTCTTCTTGCAGCCTTGATTTCTGCGATGTTGCGGGGCATGAAGTTGCCAAACGCGCTCTGCAGATTGCGGCTGCGGGAAGGCATGGGGTGCTCATGATGGGGCCTCCCGGCTCAGGAAAGACCATGCTCGCCTCGCGGCTTCCCTCCCTTTTGCCGCCGCTCTCGCAAGACGAGGCGCTCGAGAGCGCCCTTATGCACTCGGTGGCGGGAGAGTCGATTGCTCCAATCTTGTCGGGTACGAGGCCTTTCCGCAAGCCCCATCACTCGGCGTCGCTTGCGGGGCTTGTCGGGGGAGGGTCCCCGATACGCCCGGGCGAAATCACGCTGGCGCACAACGGCGTGCTCTTCCTCGATGAGCTGTCGGAATTCAAGAGCTCTGTCTTGCAGGGCATCCGTCAGCCTATGGAGACCGGCGAAGTCCGTCTGACGCGGGCCGACGGGACGGTAACGTTTCCCGCCCGTTTTATGCTGGTTGCGGCATCGAACCCCTGTCCTTGCGGGCATTTGGGGGATGAGGAGACGGAATGCACCTGCACGCTCACCCAGGTGAAAAACTACCAAGGGCGCATAGGGGGACCGCTTATGGACCGAATCGACCTGCATCTCGATGTGCGGAGGATTCCCCCAAGCGATGTGATCGCAACGGGGTCGGGGACATCGTCTGAAACGCTTCGGGAAGGGGTGATGAAGGCGAGGGAATTCGCACAATGGAGATTGCTCCACGATGCGGGGGTTCGCATGGCGGCGTCCGATGCTGGCAAAGGGGCGCTCGAACACGATGCGTCAAGGTTCGGGCACGATGCGGGCTCGTCGGGGGCAAGGCGCCCCGCCGATCTGGTACGCGATTGCCATCTCTGCGAATCGAGCCGCGAATTCTTCGAGCAGTCCGCGAAAAGCCATAACATGAGCGGGCGGGCTATCATGCGCACTCTGTCCGTCGCGCGCACCATCGCTGATATGGAGGAATCTCACGAAGTATTGATGCCGCATTTGTGCGAAGCGCTGAGTTTCCGCGTGAGGGAAGGGGTGGGTGCATGAGCCCGACGGTATCGCAATCAGCCGTGCTTTCGGGTCCGCGGACCGTTATCGAGTGTGGACAGGAGGGGTATCCCGAGCGTCTTTCGCGCTGCATCTCGCCGCCTGATCGCCTTTATGTGATAGGCAATGCCGCAGTGCTGCAAAGGCCGTCCCTTTCGGTCGTGGGAGCTCGCAAGGCGACCCCTTATGGGCGCGGCTGCGCGCGGCGCTTCTCGACGCTTGCGGCCATGAGGGACCTTGTGATCGTGTCCGGGGGTGCGCGGGGCTGCGACTCCGAGGCTCACCGTGCGGCAATCGCCGCCGAGTCGCCGACTGTGGCGTTTCTCGGGGGAGGGTGCGATCGCCTGTATCCAGCCGAGAACGCCTCGCTATTCCAGGCGATCATCGATGGCGGTGGTGCCGTTGTCTCCGAGCGCGACTGGACGTTTCCGCCGGTACCGTATGCGTTCCGCGCGCGGAATCGCCTTATCGCGAGTCTTTCTGCAGCGACGCTTATCGTTGAAGCGGGGCTGCCGTCGGGCACGTTCTCGACCGCAGACGAGGCGCTCGCTGCCGGAAACGAGGTCCTCGCGGTGCCTGGATCGATAACGTCGGCGTCTTCTCGCGGGGCGAATCGCCTGATTTCCCAGGGGGCGGTGCCCATCATCGACGATGACACGTTTCTCGATGCCCTGTTCAGCATTTACGGCTGCCTGCGCCAGGAAGTTGTCTGCGATGGTGAATCTGCAGGGGATTCCTCGGAGATTCGGCAATCGGGCGATCCGATTGTTGCCGCGCTTCGGGCCGAGCCTTTGGGCATGGAGAAGCTTCGCGATATCGCGCGGGAGTGCACTCCTGCAGGCGAGGACCCGTGGGTGTGGCTTATGCTGCGCCTGGCGAAGCTCGAGCAGGAAGGGGAGATGGAGCGCTATCCCGATGGGCGCTTCGGTCCGGTGGTGCGCCCTCTGGTATAATCTCACGGCGCGGGCGCGATGCCCGCTCTTTGCACATACAGGCTGGGCACTCTGCCCGAGGCTTTGGCTTTGAGGGAGGAATCGATGGGCGACATTCAGCGCACGGTGCGCGTTTTGGGGGCGGGACTTGCGGGAAGCGAGGCGGCGCTTCAGCTTGCCGATCGCGGCATTCGCGTGGAGCTTGTCGAGATGCGCCCCGAGGTCGGCACCGCTGTCCATAAAACGGGCAATGCCGCAGAGCTCGTGTGCTCGAACTCGCTCAAAAGCACGAACCCCGATAGTGCCGCCGGCATGTTGAAGGCGGAGCTCTCGGCGCTCGGGTCTCACCTCATCTCCGCTGCGATGCGCAACAGGGTGGCAGCTGGCGGCGCGCTCGCCGTCGATCGCGAGGCGTTTTCCGGCGAAGTGACGGAGCTCCTTTCCAGCCACCCTCTCATCGAGATTTCCCGCCGTTTGGTGAAAAACATCGACGAGGAGGCGGTTGGCGTTGATGCCCTTATCGTGGCAACGGGGCCTTTGACCGATGGCGATCTGGCTCGCTCGCTTTGCGAGGCGACTGGTGCCGATAACCTGGCCTTCTTCGATGCTGCGGCTCCTGTCGTCATGGCGGATTCCCTCGATCGGGACAAGCTCTTCTCGCAAAGCCGCTACGAGGAAGGCGCAGGAGACTATCTGAACGCCCCGTTTAACAAGGAAGAATACGAGGCTTTCGCCCAGGAACTCGTGGGCGCCGAGCGCGTGATCAAACGCGAGTTCGAGTCGAAAGACCTGTTCCAGGCGTGCCAGCCTATAGAAGAGATTGCTCGCACGGGCATTGATGCGCCGCGCTTTGGAGCTTTGAAGCCCGTGGGGCTTACCGATCCTCGTACGGGGCGCAGGCCTTGGGCGGCGCTTCAGCTGCGTGCCGAGGATGCGCACGGGGAGAGCTACAACCTCGTCGGCTTCCAGACGAATCTCACGTTCCCTGAGCAGCGGCGCGTGTTCCGCATGATTCCGGGCCTCGAGCACGCCGAGTTCGCACGCTACGGGGTTATGCATCGTAACACCTTCATCAATGCGCCTTCGCTTCTCGATTGCAACCTGCGCTTTCGCACTGAAATCGGGTCGCGGTGGAATATCCCTGTTCATGTGGCGGGGCAGCTTGCGGGAACGGAGGGCTACTGCGAGGCCATTCGATCGGGACTCCATGCAGCGCTCGCTGTTGCCGCTGAGCTTTCAGGAAAAGAACCCCTCCCGCTTCCCGAGGACACAGCGTTCGGTGCGCTTATGAACTACGCGACTGACCCCCAGACGACGGGGTATCAGCCGATGCACGTCAATTTCGGCATCATGCGGCCGCTTGACGAGCGCATTCGCAACAAGCATGAGCGCTATGCGGCCTATGCGCATCGCGGGGCGGCTGCGCTTGAGGGCTATTGCGAGCAACTGCGCCAAAGCGGCCTGCTCGCTTCCAAAGAAGAAGGCACGTGCTAGCCGATGGTCAAGGGAAAAAGAAAGGTCTCCGCGAAGGAGGGCGAGGCTTGCGCCGCAGAGGCTCAAATCGACGATGCGGTTGTGCGCGCCATCGATGATTTCTGCTCTTCGCTCATCGCGGAGCGCAACGCCTCGGAACATACCGTGCGCGCCTATCGGACCGACTTGGGCGACTACGGTCGGTGGGCGTATCGCGAGGGTCTCGATGCGCTTCAGGTGAGCCATCGGGATCTGCGCCGCTATCTGGCGCAACTCGATGCGGCTCGCTATTCGCGCAAGACGATCAACCGCCGTTTGTCGGCGCTGCGCACGTTCTTCCGCTGGCTGAACGTGACCGGTCGTGCGGATGCGAACCCGGCAAGTGCGCTTATCGGCCCGAAAACCGACAAGAGCCTTCCGCAGGTGCTGCGTCCGCGGGAGATGGTGCGCTTGTTGTCGGTCCACGCTTCCTGCGATGCCCGGGGGCGGCGCCGCGAGCAGTCGCTGACTGACATGCGCGACCAGGCGATCCTCGAGTTTCTCTATGCGTGCGGCGCTCGTATCTCGGAAACATCGGGGCTGCTTGAGCAGAACATCGATTTCGACGAGAAGCAGGCGCGCCTGTTCGGCAAAGGCTCCAAGGAGCGCATCGTTCCCTTGCATGACCTGGCTATAGACTCTCTGAGAAGATATGCGCTCGTGGCGCGGCCGAAGCTGCTTGACGGCAAGGAGTGTCCGTTCTTTTTTGTGTCGACGCGTGGCAACCAAATGAAGACCGATGCGATGCGCAAGATGTTCAAGGCGACGGTGCGCGAGGCGGGGCTCGATGATTCGCTTTCGCCGCACGATATGCGCCATACCTTCGCGACCGATCTCCTCAACGGCGGCGCCGATTTGCGCAGCGTGCAGGAAATGCTCGGACATGCTCGGCTTTCCACCACGCAGGTGTACACGCACCTGTCGGTTGAGCGGCTAAAGCAAGTACATGACCAGGCGTTTCCTCGTTAGAAGCTCATTTTCCGAGAAGGTGTCTGATGGCGGCTGCAGGGTGCTTGAAAAGCATGCGCGGACCGGAGAAGCGCATGACGGTGCGAATCGCCTCGCGCTTTGCGGGGGCATAGCAGTGGACGGGGCACGAGTTGCAGTCCTTCTTCTCGTGCATCTTTAAGCAGCGATCCGTTCGCTTCGCGCAGTAGGCGTCGAGCTCGGCGCACGCTTCGCAGAGCGGCTCCCCGCATATGCCGCGAGCTTCGCGCGGCTTGTCTTTGTGGTTTGCGGCGCAGTAGAGTGCAATCATCTGGGAGACGGTTCGTTTCTCCCGCTCGCGCCGCTTTCGAGTTTTCGGTGTGTCTTCCATGGCTAACAGTTTAGCAAATGCCATGCGCCATCAAGGGAACTCCACGGTGGTTGCGCATCCAAGGCGCAAAAGCCGTCTGCGAATGCTTGCGCAGGTTCCCATCCATCGAACATCCTGTGCCGTTTTGGCGAACAGATGTTTTCTCGCAGATGGCTTCGCACGGGCTGCGATACAATCTTGCGGCTGTACGAATTTTCAGGAAGATGAGGGGAAATGGGACAGAACTCGATCGTCATCAAAGGCGCTCGCGAGCATAACCTCAAAAACGTCGATTTGGAAATCCCGCGCGACAAGCTGGTCGTCATAACCGGTCTTTCGGGCTCGGGCAAGTCAAGCCTTGCCTTCGACACGATGTACGCCGAAGGCCAACGCCGCTACGTGGAGAGCCTCTCCAGCTATGCGCGCATGTTCTTGGGGCAGATGAGCAAGCCCGACCTCGATAGCATCGACGGGTTGTCCCCCGCGGTGTCCATCGACCAGAAGACCACCTCGAAAAATCCGCGCTCCACGGTGGGAACCACGACCGAAATCTACGATTACCTGCGTCTTCTCTTTGCACGTGTGGGTATCCCTCACTGTCCGGAATGCGGGCGCGTCATCAAGAAGCAAACTACTGACCAGGTGACCGACGACATCCTGGCGCTCGCCGTCGACGAAACCACGCGCGCAATCATCATGGCGCCTGTGGTCGCCGGCCGTAAAGGCGAGTTCACGAAGCTTTTCGCCGACCTCGCGAAGGAAGGCTTCTCGCGCGTGCGCATCGACGGCGAAATTGTGAAGCTTACGGGCGAGCCCTTCACTCTCAACAAGAAGATCAAGCACTTCATCGACGTCGTCGTCGATCGCGTCGTGTTGAAGAAATCCGCTACAACGCGCATCGCAGAGTCGGTGGAGAACGCAACGAAGCTCGCCGAGGGGCGCGTGCTCGTTCAGGTGCTTGGCCCCGACGGCAAGCCCCAGGGCGAGGCGGGCGGCACGTCGAGCGGCGCTACGGGCGGACTCGGCGCGGGGGAGCATTTGTTCTCGCTTGCGCTTGCCTGCCCTGAGCACGGCCACTCCATGGATGAGCTGCAGCCGCGCGACTTCTCATTCAACGCGCCTTACGGCGCCTGCCCCGATTGCCTGGGCATCGGCAGCCGCGATGAGGTCGACCCCTCGCTCGTGGTGCCCGACCCGTCGCTATCCCTCGACGAGGGCGTCATCGCACCGTTTCGTACGGGAAACTACTATCCGCAGGTCATCAAGGCGGTTGCGGCCCATATGGGAGTTGACTCGTCCACGCCGTGGGAAGACATGCCCCGTCGCGCGCAGAAGGCTATCATGTCGGGCCTTGGCAAGGAGAAAGTGCGCGTCGACTACGTCACCGTCGACGGTCGCGAAACGTATTGGTATATCGAGTGGGAAGGCGTGCTCGCCGCAGTCATGCGTCGCTACCAGGAGGCGCAAACCGACACGCAGCGTGAGCGCCTCGAGCAGTACTTCGCGACGATTCCGTGTCAAACCTGCCAGGGCAAGCGATTGAAGCCCGAGATCCTCGCCGTCACGGTGGGCGGCAAGTCCATCCATGACGTGACGGAGATGTCGGCGGCTGACTCTTATGCATTTTTCAACGGGCTCGAGTTTTCCGGCCAGGCCGAACGCATCGCGGGGCCCATCGTGAAGGAAATCAAGGCGCGACTGAAGTTCCTCGTGGACGTGGGGCTTGATTACCTGACGCTCGAGCGCGCCACTGCTACGCTGTCGGGCGGCGAAGCGCAGCGCATTCGCCTCGCTACGCAGATTGGCGCGGGGCTTATGGGGGTGCTCTATATTCTGGACGAGCCTTCGATTGGCTTGCATCAGCGCGACAACGAGCGGCTTATCGCAACGTTGGAGCACCTGCGCGACCTTGGCAACACCGTCGTCGTGGTCGAGCACGACGAGGATACCATCCGCAGTGCCGACTTCGTGGTCGACATGGGACCGGGTGCGGGCGAGCGTGGCGGCGAGGTCGTTGCGGCAGGAACGCCCGCGCAGATTATGAAGGCGAAACGCTCGCTTACCGCTGACTACCTGTCGGGTCGTCGCAAGATCGAGGTGCCCGAGGTTCGCCGCCACCCCAAGCGGGGGTCCCTCAAGATGACGGGTGCTTCCGAGAACAACCTGAAAAACGTCACGCTCGAAGTCCCCATCGGGACGTTTACCGTGATCACGGGTGTTTCCGGTTCGGGCAAAAGCTCGCTTATCACCGACACGCTTGCGCCCGCCCTGGCCAATCGCGTGAATCACGCCCATCGTCGTACGGGAGCGTATCGCAAGATCACAGGGCTCGAGTCGATCGACAAGGTCATCAACATCGACCAAAGCCCTATCGGCAGAACGCCGCGAAGCAACCCCGCAACCTATATCGGACTATGGGACGACATCCGCGCCCTGTTCTCCTCGACCCAGGAAGCGAAGGCGCGCGGATATGCCCCTGGTCGCTTCAGCTTCAATGTGAGCGGCGGCCGCTGCGAGGCGTGCAAGGGCGATGGCCAGATCAAAATCGAGATGCACTTCCTTCCCGATGTATACGTGCCCTGCGAGGTGTGCGGTGGCCAGCGCTACAACCGCGAAACGCTTCAAGTCACCTATCGCGGCAAGAACATCGCCGAGGTCCTCGACATGACGGTTGAGGACGCTCTTGCGTTCTTCGAGCATATTCCCGGCATCAAGCGCAAGCTTCAAACGCTTTTCGACGTGGGGCTTGGCTATATTCGCCTTGGTCAGGCGGCAACGACGCTTTCTGGCGGCGAGGCCCAGCGCGTGAAGCTCGCCAGCGAGCTCCAGAAGCGATCCACGGGAAAGACCTTCTATATCTTGGACGAACCGACCACCGGCCTTCACTTCGAGGACGTGCGGCAGCTGCTCGTCGTGTTGCAGCGCTTGGTCGACGTCGGTAATACGGTGCTTGTGATCGAGCACAACCTCGACGTGATCAAGTCAGCCGACCACATTGTCGACTTGGGTCCCGAGGGCGGCGAGCGTGGCGGAACTATCATCGCGTCGGGTACACCCGAGGAAGTCGCGCAGGTGGAAGGCAGCTATACGGGTAAGTTCCTCAAAAGGATGTTGGGGGCTCATGAAGGGTAGTTCGGTCGCGAAGGGCGTTTTGCTCACCGCTGGCGGTGCGGTATGCTGGGGTTTTTCCGGCACGTGCGCGCAGCTGCTCATGGACATCTACGGCGTTCCCCTGGCATGGAATGTGTGCGTGCGCTTGGTGTTCGCGTCGCTGCTCTACCTGGTGTTTTGCACCGCGACACACCGTGAAGCGCTCGTGAGCCTTCTGAAGCAGCCTCGTGAATTGGGCAAACTTCTCCTGTTCTCCATTTTCGGCGTTCTGCTTGTGCAGGTGTGCTACCAGGGTTGCATCTCGGTCAGCAACGCGGGCACGGCGACGGTGTTCGAGCGATGTGGCCTTATCCTTATCATGCTTATCACCTGCATAAAGGCCCGTCGCGCCCCGAAGCGTCGTGAGTTCGCGGGGGTCGTTCTTGCCATTATCGGCACGATATGCATCGCGACCAAAGGGAATCTCGGCTCGCTTGCGATTCCTGCCGAAGCGCTTGCGTGGGGCGGGGCGTCAGCTTGCGCGCTTGTCTTTTACACGATGATGCCGGTCCGATTGCTCGAGCGGTGGGGAAGCGTTGTGACCACGACGGTTTCCATGACGATGGCGGCCGTCATAGCGAACGTCGCCATTCAGCCGTGGAACATGCACGTCGAAGTGACCCCCGGCATCGTTGCCGCTATGGCGGCCCTGGTGATTATCGGCACGTTTTTCGCCTACCTGCTGTTCTTACAAGGCGTGAAACTGGCTGGTCCCATGCGCGCCGGCCTTGTCGGCAGCATCGAGCCGGTCGCTGCGATGACGTTTTCCACGCTTTGGCTCGGCACGCCCATCACGCCTTTCGACATGCTCGGCTGCGCGCTCATCGTGGTCATGGTGCTGCTTGTGACACAGCGCGAGGAGAAGGCGCCTGGTGAAGTGGCATCTGCGGATGAGCATGCACCCTCGGGCGGGGTCGAATCCTCTGCCGAGCACGCGAAGCCGGTCGGCGACTAGCGGACGGCAGTGTGTAGCGGGCGCCAGCGTGCAAATACTGGGAACCAGCGTGTAAGGAACGCTAGCCTGCGTTTCCTTCGTACACGGCATCATAGCCGTTGGCCGCGCACCTGCCTTTTAGGGCCGCTTGCTAACTTGGGTTACGAAATCTGAATTCGTAACACTACAGTTGCTTTTCGTCTGCTATAGTGTGTTACGGATTTGATTCTCGTAACACTAGACAAGTGCGCAAAGGGGTTGGAATAGTCGTGCGCCTTTGTCTGACCGACGAAAGGACTTCTCGATGAAAAGCTTCTCTAGGCGAACGTTTTTGCAGGCGGCAGGTGTAAGTGCTGCTGCAGTGGGCTTCGGCGGCGTACTGAGCGCGTGCACGAGCGGCTCGAATGCTGGCAGCTCGAATACTGGTGCTAGCAGCACCGCAAGCGGGGAGCATGCCTCGCAGGTGACTGTCTCTATGCCCGCGAGCAGCGAACCTGCTGCTGGTTTCGACCCGTTCGTCTCTTGGGGCTGCGGCGAGCATGTGCACGAGCCGCTTATTCAGTCCACACTTCTCACCACGAAGGCCGACATGGGCTTCGAGAACGACCTTGCGACCGCATACTCCTGCAGCGACGATGGCTTGACCTGGACGTTCACGATTCGTACGGACGCGAAGTTCACCAACGGCAAGGCGCTGACGGCACACGATGTCGCCTATACGATCAACGGCGTCGCAAACAGCGAGGCGAGCGAGTGCGACTTGACCATGGTCGACAACGCCGTTGCCATCGACGATGAAACGTGCGAGATTCACTTGAACAAGCCCTTTAACGCATTTCTCTACACGCTGGCTGTTATCGGTATCGTGCCTGATGGCGGGCACGGCGGCGACTATGGGAGCAATCCGGTGGGCAGCGGCCGCTACATGTTGGAGCAGTGGGACCACGGTCAGCAGGTTATTCTTAAGGCCAACCCCGACTACTATGGCGACGCCCCGAAGATCGAACGCGTCGTGGTGGTGTTCATGGAGGAGGACGCCAGCTTGGCGGCGGCTCGATCGGGCCAGGTGGACGTTGCCTACACGGTGGCCACGTTCGCCGACCAGCAGCCGGCGGGCTACGACTTGCTCAACTGCGCATCGGTGGACTCGCGCGGCATTTCCCTTCCCACCATCGCGGCGGGTGCGACGAAGAAGCAGACGGGCGAGGAGTATCCTGCCGGCAACGATGTAACGCGTGATCTCGCGTTGCGCCGCGCCATCAACTATGGCGTTGATCGCCAGGCGCTCATCGACAACGTGCTGAACGGGTATGGCGAGGTCGCCTATAGCGTGAGCGACAATATGCCCTGGTCATCTGATGATATGAAATGCGAGCAGGATGTCGCTCGCGCCAAGTCGCTGCTCGATGAGGCGGGCTGGGCTCCTGGATCGGATGGCGTGCGTGTGAAGGATGGCATTACTGCCGCATTCGACTTGTACTATTCATCTTCCGACTCGGTACGCCAGGCGATCGCCATGGAATTCGCCAACCAAATGAGCGAGCTCGGCATCAAGGTGACGCCGAAGGGCGCAAGCTGGGATGACATCTACCGTCACCAGTTCAGCAATCCGGTTGTGTGGGGCTGGGGCTCGAACAGCCCGATCGAGATATACAACCTGAACTACTCGACGGGTAACGGCAACTACGCGTGCTACGAGAATGCGGCGGTGGATGCGCACCTGAACGCCGCGCTGGCCAATCCCGTGATCGCCGACTCGTATGACGAGTGGAAGCTCGCCGTGTGGGATGGCGAGAACGGCGTGGCTCCGCAGGGCGACGCGACATGGGTGTGGTTCGCCAATGTCGATCATTTGTACTTCGTTGCTGATGAACTGAAAGTTGCCGAGCAGAAGCCTCATCCGCACGGGCACGGTTGGTCTATCGTGAACAACGTCGACAAGTGGAGCTGGTAGGACTCGGCTCTCTATGACGAAGTATCTTACTCGACACATCGTGCGGTTTGCGCTGCTGATGCTCGCCGTGGGTTTGGTGGTGTTCGCGCTGGTAAGCGTTTCGCCCATCGATCCCGTGCAGGCGAACGTGGGGCAGGCTGCCTATGTGAACATGTCAGAAGCGAAACGCGCTCAGCTGGCAAGCTACTGGGGCGGCGATGTGCCGTTTTGGGAACGCTTCGTCAACTGGGTAGGTGCCCTTTTCCAGGGGGACATGGGAACCTCGCTGAGATTCAATGCGCCGGTGTCTGAGGTCATCGCGCATCGTGCGGCGAACTCGCTGGCGCTCATGGGCATCGCGTGGCTGCTCAGTGGCGTATTGGGGTTCGCGCTCGGTGTTGCCGCCGGTGCGCGCCGCGGTGGCGCGCTCGACCGCGTGGTGCGCAGCTACTGCTTTCTTCTCGCCTCAACCCCGACATTTTGGCTGGGTCTGCTCGTCTTGATGATCTTCGCTGTGCAGCTTGGGTGGTTCCCCATTGGGTTCTCCGTCCCCATCGGCGTATCGGCGGCGGATGTGACGTTGGCCGACGCGGCGCACCATCTGGTGCTTCCCGCACTCACCCTCTCGGTTATGGGCGTGGCAAACATTGCGCTGCATACGCGCGAGAAAGTGGTTGACGTGCTGGAAAGCGATTACGTGCGCTTCGCACGTGCGCGCGGCGAGTCGGAATTGAGCGTTATTGTGCACCACGGCCTGCGCAACGTCGCTTTGCCGGCTGTGACGCTGCAGTGTGCGTTCATTTCCGAGATCTTCGGCGGCTCGGTGCTGGTTGAGCAGGTATTTTCCTACCCTGGGCTGGGGCAAGCGGCTGTCACGGCAGGTCTTGGCGGCGACGTGGCGCTTCTGGCAGGCATCGCGCTCGTAAGCGCTGCGTTGGTGTTCGGCGGAAACCTGTTGGCTAACATCTTGTATGGCGTGCTCGATCCGCGCATGCGCGTCGGCGAGGGGAGGGCATGATGGAAGACGTGCTTCATGTCCCCGTGCAGCGTCGAGCTGGAAACCGCATGGTCACGTTGTTTGCGTGCGTCGCGGCAGCTTGCGCGTTGGCTGCGGTGGTCGTCGCAGGGCTCTCTTTGTATGGCCAGGCGACGGCCACGGATTTCACCGCGAAGAACTTGGCACCCTCGCTTGCTCACCCCTTTGGAACCGACTGGATGGGTCGCGACATGCTCTCGCGCACGCTCGCGGGCCTGTCCACCAGCGTGTTGGTCGGTTTGCTGGCGGCAACTGTGTCGTCGGTGATCGCGCTCGTGCTAGGCTGTGCTGCCGCACTTGGCGGAAAGCGCGTGGACGCCTTCGTAAGTTGGCTGATCGACCTCATGATGGGCGTTCCCCACATCGTGCTTCTGGTGCTCATCTCCTTTGCAATCGGCAAGGGCTTTTGGGGCGTGACCATCGGCGTTGCCGTGACGCACTGGCCAAGCCTTGCGCGCGTCGTTCGCGCCGAGGTGTTGCAATGCCGCGAATCGAAGTTCGTGGAAGTCGCCCGCAAGCTGGGGCAAAGCCCGCTGCGCATCGCGCTGCGGCATATGGTGCCCTACGTGCTGCCGCAATTCGTCGTGGGACTTATCTTGCTGTTCCCGCACGCCATCCTCCATGAGGCGTCCATTACGTTTCTGGGTTTCGGCCTGCCTCCCGAGCAGCCGGCCATCGGAGTCATCTTAAGCGAATCGATGGGCTACCTGTCCACGGGCGCTTGGTGGCTTGCGGTGTTCCCCGGTTTGGCGCTCATGGCTACCGTGCTGCTCTTCGACGTGGCCGGGCAGAGTTTGCGCAAACTTGTGGACCCGCATACCGCGCAGAAATAGGTGGGGAAGATGCTGACGAAAACGAATGGAGAACTAGCGGCAAAGGCAGCTTCGGCGAGCGAGCCGGTTGAGCTCGCTCACGAGCAAACCGCGCACGAGGATGCACAGCTGCATCATCATCACACGCATGCGGCCACGTCGCACCATGACGGCGGGCATCACTTGCTGCAGGTCGAGGACTTAAACGTGAGCTTTCGCATGTACGACGAGGATGCGCCGTACTTTCGGGCGAAACAGCGCGATGTGCAGGTGCTTCATGGGCTGAGCATCGCTGTCCATGCAGGTGAAATCGTCGCCGTGGTGGGCGCATCGGGGTCGGGCAAGACGCTTTTGGCCGACGCGGTGTTGGGCCTGTTCGAACCTAATGCCACGGTGACCGGGCGCATCTGGTTCGATGGCGTGCGCATGGTTGCTGAAGGTTTGCGGGCGTTGCGAGGCCATGGGTTGTCGCTTGTGCCGCAAAGCGTGAGCCATCTCGACCCCATGATGCGCGTCGGCAAACAGGTTGAAGGCTTCGCAAACGCACTATCGAAGGCCGAGCGGAAAACGCGCCGCGAGCAACTCTTCGAGCGGTATGGGCTGGGCCCTGAAGTTGCGCGCCTGTATCCGCACGAGCTGTCGGGCGGCATGGCGCGCCGCGTTCTTCTGTGCTGTGCGCTCATGGACTCGCCGCGCGTGATCGTGGCTGATGAACCGACGCCTGGGCTCGATCTTGACCTGGCGGTTCTCGCATTGGATGACTTCCGCACCTTTGCCAACGAGGGCAATGGCGTGCTGCTGATCACGCACGACATCGAGCTCGCGCTGCGCGTCGCGGACCGCGTCGCCGTGTTCAAGGACGGAACCGTG
Source organism: uncultured Ellagibacter sp. (assembly GCF_934617235.1). Classification (GTDB taxonomy): domain Bacteria; phylum Actinomycetota; class Coriobacteriia; order Coriobacteriales; family Eggerthellaceae; genus Ellagibacter. Next base: position 38,336 of record NZ_CAKTTZ010000020.1, read on the forward strand.
GTGGAGGAGACGGCGGTGGCGAACTTCGCCGACCCGAGCCTGTTGCGCCATCCTTTCACTCGCGAGCTTTGGCATGCGCTGCCTGAGCACGACTTCGCTGCTCGATTTGAAGGTGAAAGCGCAGATGAGCGGGTGCGCAAGGGCGCGTCGGACATTCGGGAACGCGCGAGCGCGTCGTGCGATAAGGGAGGCCACCTGTGCTAGAAGCTCGAGATATCACGTTCGGCTATCCCGGCGCCAAGCCGCTCTATGTCGGGTTCGATCTGCAGGTTGAACCTGGTGAGCGCGTGGCCCTCCAGGCTCCTTCGGGGTTTGGCAAAACCACGATATGCCGCGTGCTCGCTGGGTTCGAGCGCCCACAATCAGGCGAGGTGCTCGTTGATGGGCAGCCACTTCCTCGACGCGGCGTGTGCCCGGTGCAGCTGATCCAGCAGCATCCCGAGCAGGCGGTCGATCCGCGTCTGCGCATGCGCAAAACGCTGGCGGAGGCGGGTGAGATCCCCCAACAGCTCCTTGCCAGCCTAGGCATTCGCGATGAGTGGCTGCAGCGCTATCCCCATGAGCTTTCTGGCGGCGAGCTGCAGCGCTTCTGCATAGCCCGCGCGCTTGCCACGCACCCGCGCTACCTGATCTGCGACGAGGTCTCGACCATGCTGGATGCGGTCACGCAGGCTCATATCTGGCGCGTGTTGCTAGATTACGTCGATCAGGAGAGCGCCGGCATGTTGCTCGTTTCTCACACTCCCGCGCTCACGGAGCGCGTAGCGACTCGGAAAGTGGTGTTGACGAAGGTCGCGCCGCGATAAGCGAGCAATTGGTTCCCCTGGTGCCTGCGCAGCTTCGATCGGCGGATTTCACCTGATTGGACGCGCTTGAGGGCGGCTCGGATGCAGCCTGGCATCGAGATTGTTTGTCTTCCCTTGACGGGGGGCTGGTATGCCATGTTCGTTTGCCTATAATGAACGCTGCTATGGAAAAGACATCCCGAGAGAAAATCGCGCTCATCGTATTCCTCATCCTTGCTATTGGGATGGGTTTCATCCTGTTCGGCTACGTGTTTGCGGGCCATTCGTGGAACGTCACTGCCTCGAACATCGACGATGCGTTCGGCAATATGGATGGCTATACCGCCATCGTCTACGAAGGAACTATCGAAGAGGAAGAAAGCGTCGCGCAATCGACGAATTCTGCGGCGTCGGCTGCTAACTCGAAAGATGCGGGGGGGACTGGGGCGCTTCCTGCGGACTCGAAGGCGGGGGACGGCCAAGCCTCCTCCTCCGATGGCAACCAAGCCTCCTCCTCCGATGGCAACCAAGCCTCCTCTTCCGATGGCAATCAGGCCTCCGCGTCTTCTTCCGAAAGCGGCCAGGCGTCTCCTGCCGCTTCGTCTTCTAACAAGCAGGCTGCTTCTTCCAATGCCAGCTCGAACGAGAATTCAGCTTCCTCGAATAGCGCAAGCGCGCAGGAGAACGGCTCTGCCAATCAGGGAGTTTCAACTGCATCGGAGCCTGTTGCTGCGCAAGCCTCCGCGTCCGAAAGCGTTGCCGGGGAAGGTGCTTCTGCAACTGTTTCCCCTGATGGCACCTCGGATTCCCAGGCGAGTTCCGCCGCTCCGCTCGCGGGACACAAAAAGGAGAAGGAACCGGTCGCGCTCTCCGACGTCGATGAGCTCTACCAGGCCAAGGGCGCGAACGTCCTCTCGCTTAGCACAGGGAACATCGCCACCTACGAAGAGGGCACGATCTTAAAACGCGGCGGTAAGCGCTATGGCATCTTCTCGGTTACCCATGAGTGCTCGAGAATCCTTATCGACGAGAAGGTGAAGTACTTCACCGACCAGAAGGTCGACTACGTCATCGCCCTTTGCCCCGAAGAGTCGTACCTCAAGAATGCTGAGAACATCGACATCGTTATCACCACGAAGGATGCGAAGATTTCGTCCATGGGCGAATCGAGGAACGGCGTCTTCTACGTCAGCACGCCGAAAGTCGGCTCGGTTGGGGCGATTCTCATTTCGCCGAGCAACGTCGTTTCAGCGAAGACCATCTCCGAGCTGTAAACCCTCTGCGGTTATCTCTGCTGCTCGGTAATTAGCAGCGACCGAAACAGCAAGCGACCCCGTCAGGTGCATCTGGCGGGGTCGCTTCGTGAATCGCCTTCCCGAAAAGGGTCAGGCTATTCGGGGTTCCAACATCTGATCAATCGACGCTCCCCCTGGATGGGCCGTCGCTATTTCAAGACGATGTTCTCAAGCATCGGCAGTGCGTCGTTCCAATCGACTTTGGATCCTACGACCACGCCAACCGTCAAACCGGAAGGCGCCTTAGTGAACAGGTTGACGGTGCCGTTGGATGCGGTATGGCGCACCCAGGTGATGCCGTTGATGTCGATTTCGTCAATGACGCCGTCTTTCTTGGAGCCCATTCTGGCTTCCGCTTCGGTCATCGGCTCGGTCTTGAACGTGCGAATGTCAATGAAGGTGAAGCTGTCGTCGCCAAATATGAACTCGCACTCTTCGTACTTCTCGTTCATCGATCTGGTGCCGGGTTTCCAGCCACCAGTTGGCTCTAAGCTGTACGAAGGATAGTCGACGCCGGTTTTGGCCTCAACGGCGGGCTCAGGGGTCTCTTCGGCTTTCGGCTCTTCTGCGGGCTGCGTCGTGGCTGCGTCGTCGCTCGCTTTCTTCTGCTCCTCGGCGCCACCGCCGCAGCCTGCCATCGTGAACGCAAGGGCTGCCGTCAGCGCGACGGCGGGCACACCGAGCGCAATCTTCTTCATCGCGGTCTTCAACATCTTCATCACTCCCTTTCCCATTGCATCGTGTAAGCCGCTTCGCATTTCGCCCTTCCCGACGAAGTCAGCTTCTACGGTTATTGTGCCTTGCGGGGTCACGTCTACGAAGTGACCAGCGGCCCAAACGACGCATGTTCGCGTACCTTACGGCCAAGATGCAGGGGAAATAGAGCTTGCTTGCCCCGTTTTCGGGACTTCAGGCATGAAAAAGGCGGGCTCCGAAGAACCCGCCTTCCCGAAGAATATTCTTTTGGCTTCTGCTTACACGATGCCCTGAGCCATCATAGCGTCGGCAACCTTCTTGAAGCCGGCGATGTTGGCGCCCATCACGTAGTTGCCTTCGTGGCCGTATTCCTTCGCCGTGTCGTCGACGTTGTGGAACATGCCGCGCATGAGCGTCTCGAGCTTTCCGTCAACTTCCTCGAACGTCCAGGAAAGATGCTCGGCGTTCTGGCTCATTTCGAGGCCGGACACGAGCACGCCGCCCGCGTTTGCTGCCTTGCCGGGGAAGAACGCGACGCCGTTTTCCTGGAGATACTCGGTCGCTTCGATCGTGGTCGGCATGTTGGCGCCTTCGCCAACCGCCTTGCAACCGTTCGCAACGAGGGCCTTTGCGTCCTCGAGGCCGAGGGTGTTCTCGCGAGCGCAGGGAAGCGCGATGTCGCAGGGGAGCTGCCACACGCCGCGGCCGTCCTCCGCGTGCCACGTCGCACTCGGGCGTTCGTCGACATACATCGCGAGCGTGACGCCCTTGTCGTGGCCAGAGCGCTTCTTGTTGTAGACGTGCTCGAGCACCTGGTAATCGATGCCTTCTTGGTCCTCGACCCAGCCATGGGTGTCGGAGCAGGCGACCACTTTGCCGCCGAGCTGCGAAACCTTCTGGATTGCATAGATGGCCACGTTGCCAGAGCCATGCACGACGACGTTTTTGCCCTCGAAGGAGTCGCCCTTGCTCTTGAGGTACTCGTCGACGAAGTAAACAAGGCCGTAACCGGTTGCCTCGGTGCGGGCGAGCGAGCCGCCGAAAGAGAGGCCCTTGCCGGTGAGGACACCCGTCCACTCATTGCAGATGCGCTTGTACTGGCCGAACATGTAGGCAACCTCGCGGCCGCCAACGCCCAGGTCGCCGGCGGGAACGTCGGTGTTGGGGCCGATGTGGCG
>NZ_CAKTTZ010000021.1 GCF_934617235.1 uncultured Ellagibacter sp.
GGGGCTTGCGTGAGCTTGCCCAAATTCCGCGCCCTATCGAAGAATTAGGGGTTGACGAAACTATAGGAACACCCCCCGATATCTTTGACGTAATGAAACCCACGTCGAAAGGAAAGGGAGCTAATGGGTGAATATATGAGCTCGAAAGAGGCTGCGAGTATTTGGAACACGACGCAGGCAAAGGTGACGAAATGGTGCCGCGACGGCAAACTGAAGTGCGGAACAAAGCCCTGTGAGCACGATAAACCTGGTGCGCCATGGCGCATCCGGCGAGACGCAATTCCGCCCATCACTATCAAAAACAAGCAGTAGAAAGGAATTTACCATGTACTATTATTCCAGTTTTTTTGAGTTTTTCGGCGTTGTTATTCTTGTAGTAGCCATTGTCGCTCTTGTGGCATGGATTCTTGCAATTAGCAAGCTCGTTAGCTTCGCCAACGCAAAAGGACACTCCGATGCCGGTATTCTTTGGTTCATTGGGCTATTTGCCTCGCCAATCGTGCTCGGTCTCATCGTATGCGCAATGCCAGATAAACAATCTAGCTTTTCCGAGCCAAACGACCTTCCAACGGTGTAATCATGGCAGAATCAAACTACAAAGTTATCTTCAGAGCAGACGCTCAATCCAATCAGCATCGCATCACTTGGGAAGAAAAATGCCCAATTCAACTATCAGCAGTCCAGATATCACGCGACACGACAACATCGGCGACCTTTCTCCAAGTCAAAGTTAAAAATATATCGAATGACCCCATAGTTTCGATTGCCGCAGCCTTAACTATTGAAGTGCCCGATAAACCAGATGAAGCAATGCCTCTTGAATATCTCGATACGGATATTCCCGCAGGCACCGAGAAGACGCTTAAGCCGCAACGTCTAACTCAAGCCAATATCACATCCTGCAATCTGGTGATTAGAGGAGTCGATTTTTCCAACAAAACCTGGCATTCGACAACATCGCCAAAACCGCTGCCCCAAAGACAAGCGCTAAGCCTTTCCCCGAAGGCGCGTGCCCAGCGTGCCTACGCTTTGTCGCTTGGCGAAAACGATGAAATCGTCAACGGAGCCGTTCAGAATCATAGCGGATGGTGGGTATGCGCTTGCGGACAAGCAAACATCGGGAGAGCCACTTGCTGCAAGTGCGGAATGGTAAAGGAGCGCCTGCTTGACACGGAAAACGAACAGGATTTACTCGCCGAATACAATGATCGCGTAGACGATATTTACGACCAGGCGTGCGATTTGAGCAAAGACGACGCCAGTAAGAAGGAGCTTAGAAAAGCTTCGAAACTATTCACCTCCATCAAAGACGAAAAGGACTCCGCAGAAAAAGCCAAGGGCTGCGATGAGAGAATTCAAAGCATAAGCTCAGCGCAAGGCAGGAAGATTCGGCGTGGCGTAATTACTGCGACGACAAGCGTAGTTGCGCTGGGGCTCATCATCGCACTCGGCATTTTCGTTATAGTCCCAAACGTGAAGTATGCCATAGCAGCCAATTATGCCAATTCGGGCCAATACAAAGATGCAATTGCCGCATTTGAAGAACTAGGAGACTTCAAAGACTCCCCAAAACGAGCCATACAATGCAAGGTGGATGATTGCGAAACGCAAGTGCGAAATGCCCTCGAATCAGATAACTACGATGAGGCTTACAGATGCGCACAAACACTAGCAGGGCTCGACGGCGGCTGGGATAGGCTGGAACCCATAGCGGAAACAGCTGCCAAATCTTTCATGCAGCAGCAAGATTACGGAAGAGCAGAAAAATGGTTCGCGTTCACACACAACGAGGAATCGCGTAAAACAGCGATGTACCAATACGCAACCAATCATTTGAATCACGACGACCAAGCCACCTACTTTTATTTGAAGGAACTCAGCGAAGCCAATTACAAAGACGCAGCTAGTCTTTACGACCAGCTATATTATTGGCAATTTGAATTCGGTATCTCAACCAGCGAACAGGCAAAAGACCAAAACACCTGGGAAGGAAAAAACTTTGGAAATGTGTACGCCTTCGCGAAAGCAACCAATGGTCCGCTAAGTAGCAGCAATAGCAGCGAGAAGGCGACAATCCGCATAGAGGTTAGCGCGCATTACGAAGAAACGGGAAGCAAACCAGAACGATGGGAGAGCAGTTCAGACCAATTTTCGGTCACGAGCAGCGGAAAAGTGCCATCCACTAAGTACGTCGGAATAATAGGCGGCAGCGCTGTTTATGGCGGTGCGGATTACTATAAAGTAACCTTTTTCAACAATGACACAGGAGAGTATCTAGGAGAGAAAGAAATTCAGTGCGTCAATTAAACTAGCCCCAAGAGCAAATGCTACAGAGACGCTCATACAAATAGCTTCTAGATTCACAGAGCACAATCCGCACAAAAGCATCGTCAATCCGAATTCACAACCGTAATAGCACAGGTGAAAAGCTAGCCGGATTCCTCTTCGCAAGCAATGAGGAATCCGGCTAGCTTCAGCTACAACACACCGAGCGCAATGGCCACGACGAGTAATGCAGCGGCGATTCCCATTGCGGCGAAGTCGATGCCCGAGAAGGGGTACTCCTTGAAGCCGCTTTCGCGTGTGCGCAGGTTGAAGCCGCGCACCTCGGCGGCGATGGCGGCGCTGTTCGTCTTGCGCACCGACGACACCAGAAGCGGCACGCACAGGGGAACCATGAGACGAACCTTCTTCGCAAAACCGCCGTCGAACTCCACGCCGCGCGCCGTCTGCGCCTCCATGATGTCCGCCATGTCGTTCATGAACACGGGGATGAAATGCACCGTCGACATGAAGGTGAAAGCGTACTTGTACGGAACATGCAGCACTTTGACCAGCGCATTCGCCATATCCGTGAGCTTGGTCACGTAGAACACGAGGAACAGCGGCACCGCGCAGGCCACCAAGCGCACCACGATGAGCACGGCGTTCACAACGCTCGCGGTGCCGATGTATCCCCAGGGCAGAGGCGCGAGCACGTCGCCCTGCGGCGTGAACAGAAGCGCGATCAGCGCGAGGATAACGGAGAACGCAGCGACCGCTTTTGCCAGGCCGATCGTCTGTGGGACCATCTTGCACTGCACGGCCATAACGATATCAAGCGCGATTACCACCGCCAAAAGCACGAAATTGCTCGTTGCAAAGCACGCAATGACCAGTAAAAACGCTGCCGCAAGCTTCGCTACTGGGTTCATGGTGTGCAGAAAGCTCTCGCCCGGCACGTATTCGAGGAACCCCTTCACTTGGCGCCTCCTTCCCCGCGCCCGCAAGCCTCACTCGCAAGCGCACGCTCCATGTCATCGAGCGTATTCGCGCACGCAACGGGCGACGCGGGCGAAACCGCGCCGGCCTGCGCAAGCCGCATCGACACTTCAACGACCTGCGGCGGCAGAAGATGCGCGCGAGACAGCACGTTCGCATCGCGCAGCACATCGAACGTCGCACCATCGGCAACCACTTGACCTGCGGTCATGGCAATCACTCGCGTCGCGTAGTCACCAACGACCTCCATGTCGTGGCACACCATGACGACAGTCGTGCCGCGAGCGTTCAGGTCGGAAACCACCTCCATCACCTTGGCGCACTCGCGGAAATCAAGGCCCGTCGTGGGCTCGTCGAGCACGACGATGGGCGGCTCGAGCACGATGATCGACGCGAGCGCCAAAAGCTGGCGCGTTCCACGGTTCAGAAGGAAGGGCTCGGTGTCACCATCGAAGCCGAAACGCTCGATCATCGCGTCGACCTTCACCTCAGCATCAGCGCCTGTGCGACCCTGGGCGACAAAGCCGAACAACAGCTCCTCGCGCACTGTCTTGCAGCATATCTGGCGGTCGGGGTTTTGGAACAGAAAGCCCACCTTCGAGGCAAGCTCGCTCGTCTTCAGCTGCGTCGTCGGCACCCCGTCAATCAGGACCTCGCCTGACGTCGGCGTCAACAGGCCGTTGATAAGGCGCATCGTGGTGGATTTCCCCGCGCCGTTCGTTCCCACGAAAGCGACGAAATCGCCATCGCCCACCGTGAAGCTCACGTCGCGTAAGATGGCAAGCTCCCCATCATAAGAAGCGCTCACCTGGCGAAACTCGATCATGCGCAAGCCTCCTTCCCGGAAAGCAACCCCTCGCACGCGTAAACGGCGCCCTCGACGGTGCACACCGCCGGCTCCTGAACCAGCCCGCGGGCGCGCAGCCTGTTGACGAGGCTTGTCGAGCGCGGGCAGTTCACCCCGATCTCGAGAAGCTCATTGGAATGCTCGAGCACCTCGTGGGGGGCGCCGCAAAAGCGAATCTCCCCCTCGTCGACGATGACGAGCGTATCGGCGTATTCGGATAACAGGGCGATTTTCTGCTCGACCACGATAACGGTTGTCCCATGTTCGACCGAGTAGCGCTTGAGCAGGTCGAACACGGCAACCGACGACGCGGGGTCAAGCTCGGCCGTTGGTTCATCAAGCACGAGAATCCTCGGCTTCAACGCAAGCACCGACGCGACGGCGACCTTTTGCTTTTGGCCGCCGGAAAGCTCGGCGATGCTGCGGTCGCGCAAGTCGGCAATGCCCATGGCGGCAAGCGCCTCATCGACCCGCGCGGGAATCTCGGCCTTAGGCACACCGAAGTTCTCCAGGCCATAGAGCACCTCATCTTCGACCACCGACGACACCATCTGCGAGTCGATGTCCTGGCAAACACTTCCCACCAGGCGGCTTATGTCGGTAAGCGACGCCTCGCACGTGTCGAGCCCTTCGACAAGCACGCTGCCGTAGAAATCGCCTGGGTAGCAATGCGGAATGATGCCGTTGATCGCGTAGGTGAGCGTCGACTTCCCGCTGCCCGCAGCGCCCGTGACGCCGACGAACGCGCCGTCGGGAATGACGAGGTCGATGCCCTTGAGGATGGGGTCAGCCCCCTCCCGGTAACGAAACGATAGCTGTGAGATTTCAATCATGGGGTGTCCTTCGTGGTAAGAGCGCTTCAGGCAGACGGTGCGACTAGCGCTTCAAAACCGCACGCAGGACCGGGGTGAGAATCGCGGCGAGCACCGCGTTCATCGTCGCAGTTCCAAGCACCATAACGGCGTACACCCCGAAGACGGCAAGCGGATCGAGGTGCGCAACGGCGACGCCGACGATCATCGCGAAGGTGTAGCCTGAGAACACGGTAGAGATGAAGGTGATGATAATCGGGAAGACGACGTTTTGGCAGGTCTTGTTGTCACGCGCCGCCTTGGCAAGCACGGTGACGAGAATGCCGCACACAAGCGCGCCGACCATCTCGGACGCGATGTTCACCAATGGCGTCGCGTTCAACATGGGAATCTGGCTTACCACACCGACAAGCAGGCCGATGACCACCGATTGGTAGATTTTCGGTCGCGTGAGGATGATAGCCAGGCAGTACATGGCGATCATGAAGTTCGGCTTCATGCCGGCGAAATTAAGGAAGCTCGAAACGGTGAGCTTCAGCACGGCGCCTGCCGCGATAAGCACGGCGACCAAAATAAGGTCCCGAACTGACAGGCCGTCTTTCTTCTGGTCGGTGGCGGTGGTGCGCTTCGCTGCTGCAATGTTCTCGGTCATGATTCCTCATTCCTTTCTTGGCGGTTTCCCCGCCTGTCTTCGTCCGTCCCCGGACTTTTCGGTTTGCCGGCTTGGACGCGAATGAGGAATCGCCCGGGAATCATCTCGGGTGGCAATCTGCCCGCAAAATAAAAAAATCTGTCCTTTGAGATAAAGGACAGATTCGAAATCTGCGGTGCCACCTTTATTGATTTCCCACGGGGAAACCCTCTCACGAACATGCCAACACATGTTCTGCCCTTAACGCAGGCTCACGGTCCAGATACTCAGTTGCGCGCCATGCGGCTTGCAACCTTTCCCCTTTCCCTCGGCGATCCATTTACCGCTCAGCATTTCTACGGGACTTCCAGCAACGCCCGCTCTCTGTAAGCGCTTTAACGGCTTGATCTTCGCCTCATCGGTTTCAACGTATTAAGTTGTGAATCGCACTTTAGCAGAGCGCAGTGACATGTCAAGAATTATTTTTGAATATTTCCGAAATAAAGTGCCACGAAGCATATCCCCGCGCGAATGCGTATAATCGAATTCTAGGTGCGGGAATCCGCGTGTCCGTCCGCACCGTGGTTGAATAAGGAGCACTTTTACGCCATGACGGATCAATTTAGCCGAGACCATTATCGGGACAGTCGGCAGCCTGGGGAAAATTCATCAAGAAGGCAAGCAGACTCATACACGAATCACCATACCGCCGAAAATAACGCCCGACGCTCCCCTTCGAGCAGAGGACAGGCCGGCGCTCGTCCGCGACCAGGTGGTCAGCAGCAAAACGCCCCCCGGCCGCGAGCGCATGCCGCATCACAGCAGGTAGGACGCCAATCCTCGCCGCAGCACACACCCTCGCAACGCCCTCGACAACAGGTAAGGCAAGGAGCACCTGCTGGCAATCGCGGCAACTCGGGTGCGCATCGTCCCGCAGCCCAAGGGAACGTGCGGCCCGCATCCTACAACCGATCGCGAGCGCAGGCGAACCGCAACAACCCCGCCAATGCCTCCGTCTATAACGATTACTCCCGCTACACCGAACGCCGCTCAAAGCGCCCCGGCCCTGTTGCCATCGGCGCTATGGCGGTGCTCGTTATCGCCATCGGCATTGGCGCGTTCTTTGTTTTGAACCCGCCCACTTTCGACATCACCGTCAACGGCGCGAAGCACACCGTCTCCAACGGCACGACACTCGACAAGCTCATCGATGACGGCCTCGCCTCCCCGACGGCGGGCAATCTGCTTGCCGTCGATTCGAGCGTCATCACCGAGGGCGGCGGCGACCGCTTTGCCGCGACGGTCAACGGAACCGCCACCAACGACGGGTCGAAGAAGGTCAGGAAGGGCGACAACGTCGACATCCAAAATGGCGCCGACGTCACGGAGGATTTCGACTCCTCGACCGAGGAAATCCCCTATGAACGCGTCGAGGACAACAATTACTGGAACGGCTCGCTGCATGTGTACATCGACGGGCAAAACGGCGTGCGCACTACGAAAACCGGCAAGGTATCAGGCAAAACGGTGACCGAGGACACGACCCCCGCGGTGAACGAGGAGTACAAGATCTACACCGCGAACACCGGCGACGACAAGGTGATCGCGCTCACCTTCGACGACGGTCCATGGAAGGACACGACGGCTGAGATTCTCGACGTCTTGAAGGAGAATGACGCGCACGCGACGTTCTTCACCATTGGCAAGCAAATTGCCGACCACTCTGACGTGGTGAAGCGCGCGCACGACGAGGGCCACGAGATTTGCACGCACACGTGGGATCACGCTGCCGGCAGCGGCCAAGGCGTGAACCTGACGTACATGACCGCTGATGAGCAGATTCAGGAAGTCGAGAAGGGTATTCAGGCGATCAAGGATGTCATCGGCGAAGACCCCGCCCGAATCATGCGCGCGCCCGGCGGCAACTTCAAGGGCGACATCGTTTGGACGCTGCAGCCCTACATCGATGCCGAAATTGGGTGGAACGTCGACACCGAAGACTGGCGGCGCCCGGGAGCGGACACCATCGCGAGCCGCATCATGAAGGCGAAGCCGGGAAGCGTTATCCTCATGCACGACGGCGGCGGCGACCGCTCGCAAACCGTGGAAGCGCTGAGGAAAGCTCTTCCCCAGCTGAAGCAGGAGGGCTATCGCTTCGTCACGATAAGCGAGCTTCTGCAATACGACCCGCCCGCGGATTCGAGTGTGAGCAAGTAGCGAGCTGCGAGGTTACAAGCAACATTGCCTTCGATCTCTCAGGCGGAAGGCAGTGCGCAGGCGACAATTAATACGACGCAAGACTAAGGCGGCCATCTGGGAAAACTTCTAGATGGCCGCCTTTTTCACTTAAGTCAAAATCCGCGGGCGAAAGCGCCTGAGAATGCTCGAATGGATGCGCGTGCCGATGCGGGATTGCATGCCTGACAGGCTTTTCTCCAGCAACGTTGCCGCTACTCGCCAGAAGCGTTGTGCAGCATCTCACGCGCGTGAGCAAGCGAGGCATCCGTTACGTCACCCGAGAGCATGCGCGCAATTTCGGTCGCACGATCCTCTCCCGACACGACCGAAAGCGAGGTCTCGGGCACATCCCCTTGGGTCTTGCGCACGACATAGTGGACATCGGCAGCAACAGCAACCTGAGCCAGGTGCGTGACCACGATGACCTGATGGGTCTTCGCTAAATCAGTGAGAACGGAAGCGAGAGCAACTGCCGTCGCGCCGCCAACGCCAGCGTCGACCTCATCGAAGAGAAGCGTGTCGACGCTGTCTGCCTCGCCGAGCGCCACCTTGATGGAGAGCATCACGCGGCTGACTTCACCGCCCGACGCGATGCGCGCAAGCGGTCGAGCCTGCATGCCGCTTCCCGGACGAAACATGAATTCGACCTGATGAGGGCCTTCTTTCGTCCATTTTTCGCGCGGCAGCTCGCTCACCTCGCACTCCAGGGACGCACTGCCCATTTCAAGGCGGGCCATCACCTTCGAGACAGCTCGCGCGAAACGCGGCGCCATCTTGCGGCGCGCACCATCGAGCGCCGATGCTGCTTCAGCGAGATCCCGCTCGGCAGCTTCGAGGGCTTGAGCCGCAGCACGTTCCCTCTCCTCCGCATCGTCGACGAGGGAAACCAGCTCCGCCGCCTCCTCGCGCGCGGCAATGACGTCGGAAAGTCGAGGCCCGAACGCTCGCAGAAGCCCTTGGAGCGCAGCCATTCGCTCCTGCGATTCCTCGAGCGCATCGCAATCGAATTCGACCGAGTCACGATACGACAGCGCCTCGCGCGACACATCCTCAAGAACATAGCTCGCCTCGCGCAACGAACTCGCCAAATCCGCAAGCGTCTTGTCGTAGGCAGACGCGCTCTCGAGCGCACTCGCCGCCGTGTCGAGCGCATCGATGGCGCCTCTTTCGCCAGAAAGCGACTCATAGGCGCAATTCGTCGCCGATACAAGCGACTCCGCGTTTTCCGCCTTCTCAAGACGCGCGGCAAGTTCCTCGTATTCGTGTTTGTCGGAAACACCGACCGAATCAATGCGTTGAAGCATGAAGCGCGCCTCGTCGAGCCTTGCCGTCGACGCCTCACCAGCAGCTTTTACACGCGAAAGTTCGTCGGCAGCGCGCTTCGCAGCTTCGAATGCCGAAAGGTAGGCGGCGTGCGCCTCGCTGACAGAATCCCTCGCCCAGGCATCGAGCAGGGAGAGGTGAGTCGACGGGCGCATGAGTGCTTGATGCTCGTGCTGACTGCACAAGTCGAGAGTCGGCGCGACAAGGCGGGCGATTTCCTTCGCACTTGCCATGTGTCCATTGATCGATGCGCGAGAGCGACCGTCAACGCTGACGCGGCGACAAACAACCGCCTCCCCGTCTTCGAGTTCCACCCCTTCAGGGATGTCGGCGCTATCGTCGAAGAAAAGACGTCCCTCCACCGATAGGCCTTGAGACCCTTCGCGAACTGCGGTTTTGTCTGCCCGCTCGCCCACGAGGAGCTTGCACGCCGAAAGGAGCGCCGTCTTTCCCGCTCCCGTTTCACCAGTAAGCGCGGTAAGTCCGCGAGAAGGAGAAAAGGACGCGTCCCGAATGAGCGCCACGTTACTGACATGGATTTCGTCGATCATCGCATTCTCCCTTTCCCGAACTTGCCCCGCATCGCACATCACGGTGCCGAGATAGCTTCCCTCGCGCCGTGGCGCCGCGCACCTCGACGCCTGAGGCGGCTTTCATCAAATCGCAACGCGGGGCGCCGCGTGCGGCCTGGCGGCCGAGCGTCATGTTTCTTGCCGCACAGTATACCCCATCTTTTGAGCTTGATTTCGAACAAATGTTTCCGTTTTTTCCAAAGATGCCGATACGCGCATATCGTAGTACACTAGCTTGCATTACACACGAACCCGAAGGAGTACACATGCGCGCCCTTATTCAACGCGTCACTCATGCACAAGTCGATATCGATGGCAGCACCGTCGGGTCGATTGGCACCGGGCTGCTCATCCTGCTCGGCGTCAGCACGAACGACACCGAAGCGCAGGTCGATAAGCTATGGGGCAAGATCTCGAAGATGCGCATCTTTGAAGATGAGGCTGGCAAGACGAACCTTTCCCTCGCCGACGTGTCAGGCGAGGTGCTCGTTGTATCCCAGTTCACCCTTTACGCCAGCTGCAAGAAGGGGAACCGGCCATCCTTCACCGATGCAGGTGCGCCCAACGAAGCGAATCGCCTCTATGAGCTCTTCGTTTCGCAAGCGCGCAAGGACGTTCCCCGTGTGGAAACGGGAGAATTCGGCGCGATGATGGAGGTATCGCTGGTCAACGACGGGCCCTTCACCATCTGGCTCGACACCAACGAGCTGTAAGTGAGAGAATCCCCATCGCCCACCAGCGCCTAGCTTCTGCGACTCGAACCGTAGGCTGCGTTCTTGCGATTACCAAACGCGCTCCCCTTTCGAGCGCTCCGCTTCAGCTCCTTCAAAACGTCGTCTTCGCTTGAGCCCTCGAACTGAGCTTTCAGTTGCACCACCTGATCGCGCAAGCTTGCCGCCCGCTCGAAATCCATCTCGCGCGACGCTGCCGCCATATCGTCTTCCATGCTCGAAATGACGCGAAGTACCTCTTCGCGCGACAGCGAGGCAAGCTCCTTGTTCACCTGCTCCGCCGTCGTGTTCGAAATCTCCGCCACCGCGCCCATGATGTCGCTGACCTTCTTGCGGATGGTTTGCGGCGTGATGCCGTGCTCATTGTTGTAGGCCATCTGGATAGCACGGCGGCGGCGCGTCTCGGTAATGGCCTTGTCCATGGAATCCGTCGTTTTATCGGCATACATGATGACCTGGCCATTTGCGTTTCGTGCCGCGCGGCCAATAGTCTGGATGAGCGAACGGTAGTTGCGAAGGAAACCCTCCTTGTCGGCGTCTAAAATGGCGACGAGCGACACCTCGGGCAGATCGAGCCCCTCGCGCAAAAGATTGATGCCCACAAGCGTGTCGAACTCGCCGCGCCTGAGGGCGCTAAGGATTTCGACGCGCTCGAGCGTGGCGATGTCGGAGTGCATGTAGCGCGCCTTTAGGCCCCTATCGAGAAGATGGTCGGTTAGATCCTCCGCCATCTTCTTGGTGAGCGTGGTGACAAGCGTACGCTCGTCGCGCTCGGCCCGCTCCCTCGCCTCGTCGATGATGTCGTCGATCTGGCTCGCACTTGAACGCACGATAATCTCCGGATCCAGCAAACCGGTCGGGCGAATAATCTGCTCAACCGTCTGCTGGCTCACCTTTTCCTCGTAATCGCCCGGCGTCGCGGACACGTAGACGAACTGCGGGACGCGGTCCTCGAACTCGTCGAAGCGCAACGGGCGATTATCCAGGCAGCTCGGAAGGCGGAAACCATGCTCGGCAAGCGTGATCTTGCGCGAGCGGTCGCCTTCATGCATGCCGCGGATTTGCGGCACCGTGACATGGCTCTCATCGATGATGCACAGGAAGTCTTTCGGGAAGTAATCGATAAGCGTATAAGGAGGTTCGCCCGGGGCGCGGCCGTCGAGATGGCGCGAGTAGTTCTCGATTCCCGAGCAGAAGCCCATCGTCTCGATCATTTCCAAGTCGTAGTTCGTGCGCATCTCAAGACGCTGCGCCTCGAGGAGCTTGCCTTCCTCCTTGAACTGCTGCAACCGCTCGCGCAGCTCGTCTTGGATCGTTCCGATCGCTCGATCGAGCTTCGGACGAGCGGTAACGTAGTGGGAAGCCGGCCAGATGGGAAGCGCTTCGTACTCGTTGAGAACCTCGCCCGTAACGTTGTCGATCTCGGCGATCGTCTCCACCTCGTCGCCCCAGAATTCCACGCGGATGGGATTGTCGGCATACGGCGGGAACACATCGAGCGAGTCGCCGCGAACGCGGAAGGTGCCGCGTTTGAGCTCGTAATCGTTGCGGTCGTATTGAATATCAATCAGCTCGTGGATGACATCGTCGCGCTCGGCCGGTTTCTCCTTGTCAAGAAAGACGGCCATCCCCGCATAATCCATCGGGCTGCCGATGCCGTAGATGCAGCTCACCGAGGCAACCACGATGCAATCGCGGCGCGAGAGCAAGGCCGACGTGGCCGCATGGCGCAGCTTTTCGACCTCTTCGTTAATCGAGGCGTCCTTTTCAATGAACGTGTCGGAGGAGGGAACATACGCCTCGGGCTGATAGTAGTCGTAGTAGGAAACGAAGTAAACTACCGAGTTGTTCGGGAAGAACTCTTTAAGCTCGCTTGCAAGCTGCGCAGCAAGCGTCTTGTTGGGAGCTAAAACAAGCGTGGGCTTCTGAACTGCTTCGATGGTTTTCGCCATGGTGAACGTCTTGCCTGAACCCGTCACACCCAAAAGCGTCTGGTAGCGCATGCCCTCTTCGATGCCGCGCGCGAGCTCGGCGATTGCTTTGGTTTGATCACCTGCCGGCTCATACGGAGACACAACCTGAAACGGCGTATTGGACAGGCGGACCTCGGGCAGCTTGCCCTCCATTTCAAGGCCTTCGATATTTTGAAGATGTGTCGACATCAGAGCACCACGTCCTTCGCCGGAAGGATACGCAATTTCGCGACCCCGCGCCCGGCTTCAAAAAAACTAGCCTTCCCTTGTTTCGGGAAGGCTAGTCTATCATAGAATCATTATTAGAACAAGTGTTCGAACTCTAAATCGTCTTCTCGTACTCTTTCCACCAGTTCAGCATCTTGTCGCGCAGCACTTCCGGCGTGCTGTCGTTGCTGAAGACGACGTCTGCGGCCTCGATGCGATCGGCGTCCGTAATCTGGCGAGCGATACGACGTCGCACGTCAACCTCGGAGAACCCCGAAGCCACCGCTCGCTCGACGCGCAGCTCAAGCGGTGCGATGATGGCAATCACCACATCGGCGCAATAGGCAAGCGACCCCTGGCGATTCTTGAACACGGACTGCTCGACTACAACGGCCTTGTTTCCCTGGCGCGCGAACTCATCGAGACGGTCGGAGAAGAGCTCCTCAATGCGAGGAAGCGTGATGCGGTTGAGCTTGCGCGTTTCGGCAGGCGATGCGAAGGCCTTCGCTGCGAGCTTCTTGCGATCAATCTGGCCGTCTTCCCCGAAGACATCGTCCCCGAAAGTCTCGCGAATCTCGTCTTTCACCGTATCCCAAGCGAGCACCTCATGCCCAACATGATCCAAATCGACATAAGGAAGCCCCTGCTCAACGAGGGCTTTTCTGGCTGTAGACTTGCCAGCGCCCATACCACCGATGATGAACAGCTTTTTCATGACTTGCCTCCTCGAACGTTTGCCACCCTCCGTATACCATAATACACGTATTGACGTCTCATGGGGCAAAAGCCGCACGCCCCGCTAAGCAAGATTGCGATTGGGCAAGTCATCCAGGAGAAGCGTTCGCCCTACCCCATCTTCCATCGAATGGCATGCTTTTGGATTTTCTCCACGATCACGTTCACGATTAGCACGACAACAGCCATCTCGAATATGCCCGCGAACACCTTCGCGTAGTCACCGTAGTGCGTGAAGAGGTTGATCCAGTGGCCCATGCCGTAGTTAGACCCGACCGCTTCGGCGAACACAAGCATCATGAACGCGATGATGACGTTCACTTTGAGCGCATCGACATATGCGGGAAGAGCACTTGGCAGCAAGATTTCCATAACCATCTTCGAGCCGCTGATTCCAAGGGTGCGCGCCGAGTCGACGATGTTCTCATTCACTTGGGAGACCGAGATGATGGTGCTCAGGAACACGCAAAGAAAAATCGCAAGTCCCACAAGCGTAACCGAGGTCAGCTCGAAGGCGGGCAGAATGATAACGACGTAAGGCGCATAGACCATAGGCGGAATAGGCGCCAGGATTCGAGCGATGGGGAAGAAAAAGGTTTTAAGGCGAGGATGCCACCCAACGAACAAGCCAAGCAGAATGCCAGCCGTCGTGCCAATGACGAAACCGACGATGAGGATGCCCGTCGAATAACCTGCGTTTATAAGCATTTCCTGCCAATTCGCGGGGAAGACCGCGAAGACATTTTCAGGTGCGGGGAAGATAACCACATTCATCAGCTTCAGTTTCGCCGTGACCACCTCCCACACCAAAAGGACAGCCCAGAGAAAGGCGATGACTTCCCCTGCGTGGCGGTTAATCGTGCCGCGTCTCCAGTGGTAGACCTGAAGCGACACGAACAGCACCTCGATAATCGCAATGGCCACGCAAAACGCTACCGGGCCTTTCGTCTTAAGGACACCGGGCATGGCAATGGTCGCATACAGTGCGATGAGGACCACATGCGACAAGATAAACGCCGGATTAAACAGTTCCCTAAGCTTCATGTGCGTCCTCCTGGTCAACATCGAGCGAGAACAATTCCAAAAGCTCGCGACGGAGCTCGCCGAAGCGCGGGTTTTCCGCCAAGGACGCCGCATCTCTGCTTCGGGGAAGATCGACATCGATTATCTTCGTGATTTCCCCTGGTCGCATGAAGAAAATACGATCAGACAGCAAAATGGCCTCATCGATATCGTGCGTTACGAACACAACGGTTTTACGGTGCTCGCCACTGTCCCACAGCTCGAGAAGCATCTCTTGAAGCTGAGAGCGCCTATGCTGATCGAGCGCGCCGAACGGCTCGTCGAGAAGCAAGATGTCGCTGTCGAGGGCCAAAGCACGCGCAATGGCGACGCGCTGCTTCATGCCGCCTGAAAGCTGATAAGGATACAGGTCGGCTGCATGGCTCATTCCCACATTCTTCAACGCGAGGGCAGCACTTTGCCTCGCCTCCGATTTGCTCAGTTCAGGATGAGCCTGGCGAATGCCGTATTCGACGTTTTTGATCGCCGTCTTCCAGGGAAACAGCGAATACTGCTGGAACACGACGGCGCGATCAAGCCCCGGCCCTTCAATCGGCTTCCCGTTAAGCGTCAACTCCCC
Source organism: uncultured Ellagibacter sp. (assembly GCF_934617235.1). Lineage (GTDB taxonomy): Bacteria > Actinomycetota > Coriobacteriia > Coriobacteriales > Eggerthellaceae > Ellagibacter. The sequence goes on from NZ_CAKTTZ010000021.1 coordinate 14,973, forward strand.
TGAGGTAATCGGAGACAAGCCCGAGATGAGCCTGAGAAGGGTTGTTTTCCCACAACCGGAATGCCCGACAACGCAGACGAACTCGCCGTCTTCAATGCAGAAATTCAAATCATGCAGCGCCGTAAAACCGTCGGCGTAATCATACGAAAGGTCTTTTGCTTCGATTCTTCCCACAAACGCTCCTTGATTCTTCGAATTCGCACAATTAAGCCCCCGCAACCTCAACGGCGATGCGGGGGCACAAGGCGCAACTACATGCTGTAAGCGTACGTGGTGTTTTCCTTGGGATAGCGCTCCTTCATTTCCTTCCAGAGCTTCTCGTCGGGCTCGCGCTCGGAAAGCACATCGAGGGCGGCAACGTATGCCTCGTTGTAGAAGAAGTCATCGAGCTCGTAAGGAGTTTCCGGATCGATGAAACCGCAGGTCTTGTAGTCTTCGTAGTAGGTCTTGATGTAGTCGACCTGGGGATCCATAACGATTTCCATGGCGGTACGGAAGCTGTCGGTACCGTAGTAGACCGCCTCCAAGGACTCAGCGTCGACGCCGGTGAAGGCCGCAAGATTCTTCACCGTCTGCTCCTTGTTTTCCTTGAACAGCTTATAACCGCGCAGCTCTGCGACCATGAACTGGGTGAGCGCGTAATTATGCTCGGTTACCATAGCCTTGTTCACCGTCATGCGGCAGCAGGGGTACTTGCCGACGAGGTCCTCATTGTACGCGGCAATCTTGAGCCCCGACTTAACGGCGATCATGTACACGGGAACACCGTTGAAAATGGCGACATCGGCCGTGCCTTTGAGCACGTTTTCGCAGCCAACCGACATGCTCTCGGTGTAGATGACCTTATAGTCCTCGCCGCGTTTAAGGCCGCTGTTGAGCAGCAAGGCTTCGATGACGATAAGCTCGGAGTCTGCCTGGATACCACAAATGGTAAGGCCCTTGAAGTCCTCTGCCGATTTGAGTGTGATGTCGGAATCGGGGGCAACGGCGCACACGCCGCCTTCAGACATAATGCCACCCGCCATGTAAAGATTCTCCTCACCTGCGGCGATGCGATTCAAAGCGAGGTTCATGGCGACAACCATGTCAAGATCGTTGGTCGCTACAGAAGAATACGCGGTGCCCATGTCCTCGACGATCGTCAAATCCACGATAGCGTTTTCGTCATCGAAGTAGCCTTCCTGATAGGCGTTGATCACGGCAACGGGGTTGGGATTGCCCTTGGTCATTCCCAAGCGAATGGTGTACTCATCGCTGCCCACCTTGGAGGTGTCGAGCGGAGTATGATCGACGCCGTCGGCCCCCACAAAAGCGGAATCGGCTTTGGTGTCGGAAGCGTTATTGGACGTGCCAGAGCCTGAGGAGCATCCAGCAAGACCCGCGGACAAAGAAGCTGCAACTACTGCGCTGCCGGCAAGAAATGAGCGGCGGCTAATCGACCGAACCATAAATCCTCCTTTATAAAACCAACAGAAAAAATCAACGGTCGAATAGTAACAGAACTAATGCTTTATTTAGCCGACTATTTAGTTTTTACTACTAGTTGCTTCGGTTGATGCATCGATGATGTCTGCTATTTGCGAAGCCGATAAGCAGTCGTGTAGGGAGAATTCCCGCATCTGCGATTCTCGGTCGCTAGGTTTTTGCCTCGTTCCATACAGGCTAAGAAGACCATCGCGCTCCTTCTTTTCGGCGGTGACAGCGGTGGGCGCCCGCCCGCTTTCTCCCCAATTCCGCACCCCCCAATACAAAAAAAGGAACCCGCCAGATGACGGGTTCCTTCATGTTCGCGTTATGCGAGTTGGAGCTATTCGGCTTCCTGCTCCTCGGCGGGCTTGTCAGCCTTCTTCTCGCGCTTCTTGGCCGGCTTTTCCTCGACCTGGACGGACTCGTCCACTTCGATCTCGTAGCCGAGCTCTTCAGCGGCAGCCTTCATGGACAGGGAGATGCGACGACGCTCGGGGCTGATCTCCATGACCTTCACCTTGACGTCCTGGCCAGGCTTGACGACCTGAGCCGGGGTGTCGATGTGGCGCATAGCCATCTCGGAGATGTGCACCAGGCCCTCGATGCCGTTGCCGAGCTCGATGAACGCGCCGAACGGAACGATCTTGGTGACCTTGCCGTCGACGATGGAGCCGACCGGGTACTCCTCGACGAGCTTGACCCACGGATCTTCCGTGGTCTGCTTGAGGCCGAGGGAGATGCGCTCGCGCTGCAGGTCGACGTCGAGAACCTCGACCTCGACCTCGTCGCCAACCTTGACGACCTCGGACGGATGGTTGACATGGTTCCAAGAGAGCTCGGAGATGTGAACCAGACCGTCGATACCGCCGAGATCGACGAATGCGCCGAAGTCGACGATGGAGGAAACGGTGCCCTTGAGACGCATGCCCTTGGAAAGCTTGGACAGGATCTCGGCGCGCTCGTTCTTGCGGCCTTCCTCAAGCAGCACGCGGCGGGAAAGCACGACGTTGTTGCGGTTGCGATCCATCTCGATGACGCGGGCTTCGATCTCGGTGCCCAGGTACATGTCGAGATCCTTCACGCGGCGAAGGTCCACGAGGGATGCGGGCAAGAAGCCACGAAGGCCGATGTCGAGGATGAGGCCGCCCTTGACGACTTCGATGACCTCGCCGGTGACCGTTTCGCCGGCCTTGAACTTCTCTTCGACGCTGATCCAGGCGCGCTCGTACTCGGCACGCTTCTTGGAGAGGATCAGGCGACCGTCCTTGTCTTCCTTCTGAAGAACGAGAGCTTCGATCTTGTCGCCAAGGCTGACGATCTCAGAGGGATCGGCATCCTTGCGGATGGAGAGCTCGCGAACGGGGATAACGCCCTCGCTCTTGAATCCGATGTCGACGAGCACCTCGTCGTGCTCAATCTTCACCACGGTGCCGTCGACGAGATCGCCCTCGTCAAAGTCGGTCAGCGTGCCATCGATCATCTTGTTCATTTCCTCGTCGGAAATGTCGGTGAAGTCGATGACGGAAGTGTTCTTAATTTCGGTCAAAACGGACCCCTTTCGAACCTTCAAATTCCGGGGACCCTTCGCCATGATTGATTGCTTACGTGTAAACCATGTTCGTACGTAGTGGAACCGACCTGCCCGAAGGCTGCTCGGCCGCGCAAAAAACATGTCTCGGGGGCCAACATTACTTACTGCCTATGGGTTTTCCCATAAGCTTGGCTAGTATACCACGCGCCGACGCGCCTCAGCGAGACGAAATTCCAAGGTTCGCGAATGCACAAAAAGAGCCGACAACCGCACATTCGATGCAGTTGCCGGCCCTTAAAGCCTTGGCGTCGGAATCGGCCGCCTCAAACCCCAAGCGCTACGGCGGGCAGCACAGAAGCTTGAAACGCAATACCGTTTCCTTTACGCCTCCTTCTTGCGAAGGCGCGGGAAGGTAAACGCGATGACCGCCGCGATGAGCATCGTCACGCCGACGATGCCGAAGGAATTGCCCACAACGCCCGTCGCGTCGATGAGCATGCCGGCAAGCCAGGGGCCGAGGTAGCGGCCGACGACGTTGACCGTGCCGATGAAACCCGTGCCTGTGGCGCGGATGTCGTCGGTGTAGTACTCGCCTGCCGTGGTCATGATGACCGTGATGACGCTCGTCGTCGCAGAGATGATCGCGACGAAGATCCAGCAGATCATAAGCGAGGGCGAAGGCGTGTTCGTCAGGTAGAAGAAGTAGGCCAGACCGAAGATGCCGGAGAGCGCGACCACCGCAGCGATGACGTTCTTGCGCTCGACATGGTCGGAGAGCGTGCCCAGGATAAGCTCGCAGATGATGGTCAGGATGCCGCCCCAGGTGATAGCGAGCGACGCAGAGGCCAAATCGAAGCCGGCAGACTGGATGGACGCCACGTAGTACTGGGTCGCCGCCATGTAACCGACCTGATAGACGATGTAGAAGATACCGAAGTGCCAGGAAATCGGCATCTTGAGCACGCGCTTGAGCGCCTCACCTGCGCCGACCTTGCCCGTCTTCTGGTCCTCGAGCTTCGGCGCGGGAGCGGCCTGGGTGCCTGCAGGAGCACCATAAGGTGCAAGACCCTTCTCCTCGGGTCCTTCGCGGAAGAACATCGCCACGAAGACCGTGATCACAGCGAACACGATGCCGAAGATGACGTAGGTCCACTGCCAGCCCATCGCACCGATGATGAGCGGCGCGATGATGCCTAAGATAATCGCCGAGAAGTTCGCGCCCGGCGTGATGAGGCTCATGCCGAAGCCACGGCGATGCGGGGCGAACCAGCGAGAGACGATTTTCGGCAGGATGGCCATGAGCAGGCCAGCCGTGCCGACGCCCGCGATAGCCCAGGTGCCGATCGCAACCGGCAGCCCGTACTGGGCGAAGAAGCCGAACAGCAGCGCGCCGACGGAGGCAAGTCCACAGGCAATGGTCATCGCCCAGCGGGTGCCGATCTTGTCGCCGAGCATACCCCACACGATGGACAAGCCCGCGTAGAAGATCATGAACACCGAGGTGATGAGGCCGACATCGGCGTAGCTCACACCGAGCGTCTGACGAATCGGCTCGAGCGCGACCGCGGGAAGTCGCTGGCAGCTCAAGACGATGGCCTGCGTTAAGAAGCCACCAAGGCAAATGACGAATGCGTAATGGAGGCCGTTCCCCTTTTTCGACGGGGCAGTATCTTCAATGGTTTGAAGCATTACCGTCTTCCTTTCTAAAACAACAGTCGAATCGAATCAATGCGATCGACCGGCGAAAGCGTCCCCTTATGACGCGCTACCGCCGAGCGAGCGCAGTTTCGTGAATAAAAGTCCCCTTTTCGCCCTCCTCCTTTCCTTTTTCATCTCGAGGTACGACGCCTTCTTCTCCGTCGCCTCTTCGTTGAACCTCGCGTGCGCCTCGCCTCCGACCTCGGCTTCGAGCTCGGCGGCGCGGGCGAGCTTCTCCTCGTCCTCAATGAGGGAAGCCGCCTTCTTCTTGCGGTCGGCGGGCACGTATATGTCAACCCCATAGTTCTTGTCCTTGCTCATGGGGATTGCCATCGCTGCAATGGGGTGGTTCATCTTCGTCGTTCCGCGGTCGATGCCGTAAAGCGGGATTCCCGCTTTACGAAACAGGTACGCCATTCCGTCGTATTGCCAGGTCATCTTGATATTCGTGAGAAACGTCCAAGTGGTTTTCTCGAACTCGGCAAGGTCGACCATAGTGGTGAACCCTTGTCTTTTTTGAGGCATAGAACCTCCTTCGCACCTCAGGGCGCGTCATATGGAAATGCTGGGTTTTGCTGTTTGGGGAGTGCGCGGCCCGTCTAAGCGAGGGAAACGGACCGCGCAGGTGAGGGATGGATAATCGCTATGGGATGCCCTACGGCATGAAGCAGCACACCTTGTGCTCGCCAAGGTCGGCCAAGCGCTTCGAGACATCCTCAACGGGAACGATCTCGATGCACTTCGCCAGGCAGTGCAACTCGCACAGCGGCACTTTGCCGGCCTCGCGGCGCTCGGCGCACAGATCGCACGCCCGGGAAGGCACGGGAACATAGTCCCATTCCCACTTGCCGCCGATCTTGTTCGGGCCGATCTGCTCGACCTTCATGCCCCACTCTTCGGCGCCAAGGCCTTTCTCCTTCGCGCAGGAAACAACGCAGGACTCGCATCCGGTGCAGTACTTGTAATCGATGATCATCGCATGTTGCATGTTGCACACCCCCTAATCCTTCATGCTGTCGACGCGAGTGATGGAGCAAATGCCGTTCTTGTACGGCGCGCCGTATCCGGTGACGCCGACGCTCTCATGTGGGATGAGGTTGTTGGCGTTCGCGTCGAACACACCGAAGAGGTTGGGCGCCTCGCCGTCTTGCTCGGGGAACCACCAGGCATGTTCCACGTGCACGGTCTTCTCGTTGACCTCGTAGGTGAGGTGCGCCTTCTGCGTGCACTTGCCGAACATGGTGTCGACGCGCACCCAATCGCCCTCGCGGATGCCGTACTTCTCGGCCGTGGCCGGGTTGATAGTCACGAGCGGATCGGGGTGCAGCGCACGCAGCGAGGGAACCTGTCGGTGCTCGGAGTGGAAAGCGCTGATGTGGCGGCCGCCCGTGGTGTAGACGAGCGGGTACTTCTCCACGACCTCAGACGGTTGGGACACAGGACTGTAGTCAGGTTCCTCGAAGTAGGGGACCGGCTTCTCGTCATAGGCCTCGAGCACGTAGGAGTACAGCTCCACGCGGCCGGTGACCGTCTGAAAGCCGGGCTGCCCGTCGTCGCGCAAATCGCCCGTCTCGTACTTGCGATACTTGTAATCGGCCTGGATGACGGACCTCTCGCGCAGCTCCTCGATGCCGTAGCCGTAGTTCTCCTTCAGCTTGGTGTCGAAGAAGTCGTCGATCGTGGTGAAGTCCCCCCAGATTTCGGGGCGCATGCGCTTGCCCATGTCGACCAAGATCTCGAGGTCGCTTTTCGTGTTGGGGTTCTCCACCGCGGTGTTCATAGCGCCCACGAAGTGCTGGTTGCGCCCGTAGTTCGGCGTGACCAGGCCGTCGTGCTCGGCGAAGGTCGAAAGCGGCAGGACCAAATCGCACAGGCCCATGATGGTCGGAGTCATGAAGATATCCTGCGCCACGATGAAATCGAGATCCTTCATCGCCGCATACCAACGCTGCGGCTGGTCGGCCATGCAGGCGAGCGGGTTCGAGCCGATAAGCCAGCACATGCGCAGCGGGTAATACTCGGGATAATCCTTGTACATGCCTTCGAGCCAGTTCAAAAGCGTGTCGCCCTGAACGCCGCCCATGGCAGCGCCCGTGTTGAACATGCGGTACTTGCCCGTGGGGTCGACGATATGCTTCTCCGCCATGCCCTCGGTGAGCGTGTCGGACATGTCGTAGCGCCACTGGCCGATGAAACTCGTGGGCTTCGTGATGGTGATGCCGCCGGGCACATCGATGTAGCCGCAAATGGCGCAGATAGCCATGAAGCACTGGGCCGCCTGCGTGGACTGCTTGGATTGGTCAAGCGCAACGCCCCAGGTCGCAGTGGAAGGTGCGTTCGTCGCGAAGGCACGCGCGGCCCCCACGAGTTGCTCGGGATCGACCCAGGAAACCTCCTCGACCTTCTCAGGCGTCCAAGGCTTTACCGCCTCGGCGAGCTCCTCGAAGCCGTAGCACCACTTCTCGACGAAATCGTGATCGTAGAGGTCCTCGGAGATGATGACGTTCAAAAAGCCCATGCCGACTGCGGCGTCGGTGCCAGGGCGCAGCTGCAGATGGTATTCCGAGTGCGCACCGAGCCAGGTCAGGCGCGGGTCGACGGTGATGATTTTCGCGCCGCGCTTCATGATGTCGATGATGCTGTGGCCGAAGAACCCATCGGGGCTCGAGTAGAGCGGATCTTTGCCCCACACCATGATGTACTTCGGGCAAACCCAGCGCGGATCGTCATAGCGGTCGGGGAAAAACTGCGCGGAGTCGATTTCGGGCACGCCTGCACCCAGCAGGTAGTTCACGATGGTAGCGCGCGGGCCGTAGCATGCCTCGCCCGAGAACGGGTAGGTCGATGCACCGTTTGGCGTGTTCATGATGGCAGGACCATACACCGGGGCGTAAAGCGTCGACTCGCGACCCGTGCCCGTCAGCGTGAAGATGCACTCGGCGCCGTAGTTCTCCTGGAAGCCGCGAATCTTCTCCTCGAGCAAATCGTAGGCCTCATCCCAAGAGATTTTCTCCCACGTGTCCTTGCCGCGATCTTCGCGGGCGCGCTTCATGGGGCTTAGCAGACGGTCTTTGTGATAGACGACCTCATCGAGCGCGATGCATCTCGGGCACAGACGGCCCTGCGTGATCGGATGGCTCGGGTCGCCCTCCACCTTCACGATCTTGCCATCCTTCACATGAATGAACATGCCGCATCCAACCGGATGGTCTCCCGGAGGCGACCACGCACAGGTGCGGACTTTCAATACCCCGTCTTCTTCGGTGATGAATGGCTTGCACGAAGCGCAAGTTTCTCCCATTACACTCCCCCTCCTTCGTCGGTTTCACGAAGGCCTCGCCAGACCCTCGCGTCGTTTCGAGCGACCCGAACTCTACGCTTCGGGAATCGGGGGGAGAAAGACCCGTCGCGGGGCGTTTCGGGCATTCCCCACTCGGCGGGGTACAAACCCCCCACAATAGGGGGTCTCACTCCCCCCTATGGGTCTCACCTGGGGAAAGGAAGTGAGGTATGCTGCATAAGGAAAAAGGAGGGAAAACTATGTCGTGCTACACCTGCACGCACTGCAACAAGTGCGGAATGTTCTCGATCAAGGTTGTCGTGGTGTGCAAAAGCTGCGGAACGGGAGTGCCCGTGGGGGCGGGAGCGTGCCCCGCATGCGGCAGCACCTCCCTTGCGCAGAAGGTCATCAAGCCCGCCGCGGCTACATCCGCAGATAAAGCTCCTCGACCGCATCGATGAGCTCCTGGCGCGAATGGATGCCGAGCTTCGCGTACACGTTCTTCACGTAGCCTTTCGCGGTGTTCTGCGCGATAACCAGTTCGTCGGCGACATACCCGATCGTCCGACCGCGGGCAAGCAGCGCGAGCACCTCCGTCTCGCGAGCCGTCAGCTTCGCCTCCGAGGCGAGCGTCGTACATGCCCGATCGAAGAGCGCCCCGGGGGCTTCTTCGGGAGCGCCGGTACGCTCCTCGCCCACCGCAGGCACACTCGCAGCCTGCCCCTCAGCGGAGCGCTGGCTTAAGCGCTCGACCGCCTGCTGTTCCTGCTTCGCGAGCATCACGTCAAGCGCCCGCTCGATAGTGCCCGTGGAAAGCGCCAGGGTGAACACGAGCACAAGAAGCACGCTCATGACGGCAAGATAGGCCACGTAGTAAACAGAGTCACCCGAGAAAAGCCCCTGGTTCAGCATCACTACCACAACGCCGACCGTCGTTCCAAGCGCCGACGCGCCGCGCCCGAAGCCGAACACCCGCACGGGGGTGAGCGTCGTTCTCCCCGCAAGGTCGATGAGCAAGCACCACACCACGATCACGAAGATGTTGTACAACACGCCTGCAATCGCGCTCTGCACGATGTCGGGAGAACCGAGGATTGGCGTAACGAGCATCGCGAACGCCATGAGAAGCCCGATTGGCAGATAGAGCGAGCTCACGTTGAAATTGCGCGTACGAAGCAGTAGGCACAGCCCCAAGATGAAGCCCGCGATGCACACGATCGAGATGATGCACTCGACAGGCGTCGAGGCGCCAGAGACGACAATCATGCCGATGCCCTTTGACACGCCTGCAGCCAGCGCAAACGCGCACACGGCAAGGATAAGGCGCACGAAAAACCCGCGCGGCAGCTTGTCGATGCTGATCGCCTCTTCGAGCGGGTCGCTCTTGCTCACCTCATCGGGCACGCAAAACGAGCAGAATACCGAGGCAAACGGCAGAAGCGACACGAGGACAACCGATATGTCCCCCGGCGCCCCTTTCACCGCGAAGTAAATGAGGAAGGAAAGAAGCGCCACGCTGCTGATGGTGATGCACGCCTCCGTGCCGCTCAAACGGCTTGTCACCAGACCGACGCGCAAGCACACAAACGCCGTGCCGAGACCCGTTCCCACCATGGCGATATCGTAAGCAAGACTGCCGGTGCCATGGCCCGTCGCAACGACGAACGTGGACACGGAGGCAATGATGGCCATGACGACCGTCAGCGGACCGTGCGCGATGCGCTTGTTGAAGAACGAGTCGAATGCACCCGCCAAAAACAGGCAGGCGGTCAGCGGGATGCCGGAGAGCATGTAGTTGCGCAAGAAGCGCGATACGGCGTCATCCGCGCCCGAAAGGGAAACCAGGTCGACCCCCGTCACTGAAAGCAGGATCCAGGCTCCGTAAAAGCTATAGCTTAAGTATCGAAGTTGCGGAAGCCTGTTGCCGATGCATGACAAGGCCCAGCTGATTCCCACTGCTTTATTCTCCACGTACGTCCCCTGTTTTCCACTCTGAACGCGCGAACCCCTTTTCGCGCGTTGTCCATTATGCGGCTTGGGACATCGTTTCGCTAGCTATTCCTTGGGGTTTGCGCAATCGGGGCATAGGCCGGTGAAGATGATGTCGAAGCCCTCGATCTGGAACCCATGGGTGTCGCGCACGCTCGAGAGCAAGCCCTCGCTGGGCATCTCGACATCGTAGACGACGCCGCATTCACGGCAAATCGCATGATAGTGGCAATCACAACGGAAGTCGTAGCGGTCGGCACCGCCCGCCACGGGGATATGGAGCACCTCGCCCTGCTCGGTTAGCACACTGAGGTTGCGATACACCGTCGCCCGCGAGATGCTCGGGTGCTTCTCGCGCACAGCCTCGTACACGTCCGCGGACGTGGGATGGTTATGAAGCGAGCGAACTGCCTCGAGAACAAGTGCCCGCTGACGCGTGTTCCTCGTCGCCACACTGCTTGCAGTGCCCGCCTTCGCCGTAGCCTTCGATATGTTCGCCATTTCGCCTCTTTTCAAGCTTGCTAATCGTAATCTTAATAGGAGTATATATCATTAGCAGAGCCTTTACGCAAGCATGATAAAGGCTCCGACGGAAAATCCATCGGAGCCTTCCGAATTTGAGAACTCAAGCTGTCGCGCGGGTGCCTTTCAGTCCTATACCGCCGACTCGCCACGCTCGTCGGTGCGGATGCGAATGACCTCGTCAATCGGAGCGACGAAGATCTTGCCGTCGCCCACGTTGCCCGTGCGCGCCGTCTCGGTGATGACCTTCACCAGCCCGTCGACTTCCTCATCTCCGACCACGAGCTCGAACTTCACCTTGGGTACCATGTTCAGCAGAACCTCGGTGCCGCGGTAGTATTCCTTCCAGCCATGCTGACTGCCGCAGCCGTTGACCTGGGAAATCGTCATGCCGCCAACCTTTGCTGCAAAGAGAGCCTCCTTGAGCGGTTCGAGCTTCTCGGGGCGGACGATTGCAGTGATCCTCTTCATAGGTTTCAACTCCTTCCTTAAAACTCGCCTAGTCAAGACCGATATAGGCAGGGTACGCGGACTCGCCGTGTGCCGCAACGTCGAGGCCTTGCGCCTCTTCTTCCTCGCTGACGCGCAGGCTGCCCTTGAAGCACGCCTTCACGATGAGGCCGATGACCACGTCGAGCACGCCGACGAACACGATGGTAATCAGGATGCCCAAAATCTGGCTGCCGAGAAGCGAGACGTCGCCGGTGTAGATGAGGCCGCCGAAGTCGGTCCAGGAAAGCTCGGGCACGCAGAAGATGCCCGTGCAGATGCCGCCAACGATGCCGCCGACGCAGTGGCAACCGAACGCGTCAAGTGCGTCGTCGTAGCCGATCTTCGCCTTGCAGAAGGAAATCGCGAAGTAGCAGATCGGGGACACGATGAGACCCATGATGATTGCAGCCCAAGGCTCCACGAAGCCAGCTGCAGGGGTGATGACGACGAGACCTGCGACAAGACCGGTAGCAGCGCCGACGAGGGTGGGCTTGCCGACCTTCACGCGCTCGACGACCATCCAGGAAACGAGCGCCGCGCCGGAAGCGACGACCGTGTTGATGAGGGCCAGACCCGCAACGCCGTCAGCAGCGAACTGAGAGCCTGCGTTGAAGCCGAACCAACCGAACCACAGAAGCGCAGCACCCAGGGCAACGAAGGGGACGTTGTGCGGGCGGTAGCTCATCATGCCGAAGCCCTTGCGCTTGCCGAGAAGCAGGCAGAGGATAAGGCCAGTCAAGCCGGATGAGATGTGGACAACGTCGCCACCTGCGAAGTCGAGCGCGCCGATGGTGTCGCCGATGAGGCTGCCGTCGCCGCCCCAAACCATGTGGGCCAGCGGCGGGTACACCACGATGGTCCAGATTGCTACGAACGCGCACACCGCGCCGAACTTCATGCGACCTGCAAGGGAACCGGTGATGATGGCCGTGGTAATCATGCAGAACGCCATCTGGAAGACGAAGTCGATGATGGACGGGTAAACCGCGTCTTCGGGAACTGCTTCGGCTTCAGCAAGCATATCGCTCGTGCCGCTTAAGAAGCCCAGCTGATCAAAGCCCCCGAAAAAGGGGATCGAACCGTCTCCGCCGTAGGCAAACGACCATCCGCAAATCGTCCACGTGATTGCAACGATGCCGATAACCCCGAACACCATGACCATCGTGTTGACCACGTTCTTGCGACGCGAAAGGCCGCCGTAGAAGAACGCGAGGCCGGGCGTCATGAGCAGGACGAGCATGGCGCAAACGATCATGAATGCCGTTGATCCTGTGTCAAACATTGCATTACCTCCTCTGATATCACTAACGTGCATCTGTATGACAGAAAAGATAATCGCACCTCAAGACGGTCTCAGACGGCGCGAGCCCGAGTGTTAACGTTCATTCAAACGCACCGTAACAAACGGGAAGCGTGAGCGAAACAGAGAAGAAATAACCCCAGGTCAGCTGACCTAGGGTTATTGTTTCAAGCAGATTTCAGGGCACCGTTTGCCGATGGGCTCAAAACGACTGTCGCCTTGCCAACCTCTAACGATGGACAGCCATCAATAGCGCACAAAGAACTCAATGAGGAGCTCGCCGGCATAGCCCGCCTTCCCGCCTAATTTCCGCCCTTGGGGGGCACCCCTCTAGTCCATGGTCAACTGAGCGAGTTATGCGCTATTATTTTTCAGGATAATTCAACTTGCTCTTCGCTGACCTGGGGCTTTATTATACAGGGGAGCTCCGACCCATCATGAGGGGGCAAAACGGACGAAAAAACGTCGCATAACTCGCTCATTTGACCACCAACTCGGGGTCATGCAATCGCTTATCGCTGCATTCCCCTCAAATATCGCTTCGCGCGACAAATCAAGTATTGACGACTGAGGTATTGCTTCAAGCAGATTTCAGACCACCGTTTGCCGATGGAGGCGGGCTTTGCGAGTAGCATGGGGCTTCTTTAGATTCCGGATCATTCCCCGCCGAATACGACGCCATTTCAGAACCGAGAATCCCTTTTCATTCGGTCACTTCCACGTCCGCGCCTTTGGGAACGACGACCATGCGAAAGCCCAGCTGCTGCAGGTAACGGTCGACCTTGATCGCCGACACGTTCTTTCCCGTCTCAAGCGCCGAAAGCGTCACCGACGAGAAGCCGAGCTTTTTCGCCATCTCGACCTGCGTGATGCCGCGCTCTCTGCGCGCCTCGCGCAGGAACTCACCAATGTCCTCGCATGAGTAAGCGTTGGTCCACATGATATGCCGCCGTTCAAAATACTTTATATTCGCTCTTCTTGCATAACTATACAGAATACTTAATAGTATCTTAATATCACGAATAATAGGTTTTTTGAATCCCAAATGCTGAAGGATGGACCCGAAGGCTCGACAAAAGCCCACGCCTTCGCTACGAGCTCGCCTTGGTACGCGCCAGAATGACGGAAGATCATCGCTTTCTGCACAAGTATCGCCTGTTGAGCTTGTTAGAGCGCTTCGAGCTTCTCCTCAACGGCTGCGGCGATTCCTTCAGCGTCGAGACCAAGCTCGTGCATGAGGAAGTCAGGGGCGCCTTGCATGATATAGCGGTCGGGAATGCCCAGCGTGAGCACAGGCACCTTCTCGTTCTGGCGCGCGAGCTCGGCGAGCACCTCTTCCCCGACACCGCCTGCAACAACACCGTCTTCGACCGTCACCACGAGGCGGGTTTCAGCCGCCTTGCGAATCGCCTCGACATCGAGCGGCTTCACCCAACGCATGTCGACGACGCGAACAGACAGGCCCGCGTCCTCGAGCGCAGCCGCAGCCTCACTCGCAGGTGCCACCATGTTCCCGAACGCGAGGATCGCGACATCGGACCCTTCCCTCACCAGGCGAGACACGCCGGGCTCATAGGTTTGCGGCTCGTCGGGAACAGGCACGCCGCACGCCTCGCCGCGCGGATAGCGCACCGCGAACGGCCCGCCGAGCGCGAGCGCCGTATGCAGGGAGTTCACAAGCTCAGCCTCGTTGGAGGGCGCAAGCACACGCATATTGGGAACCATGCGGGTATAGACCAGGTCAAACATGCCGTGATGCGTCGGCCCGTCAGCGCCCACCAAGCCCGCGCGGTCGATGGCGAACACGACGTCGAGGTTCATGAGGGCGTTATTGACGATGAGCTGGTCGATGGCGCGCTGCAGGAACGTGGAGTACACCGCAAACACCGGCTTGCTCCCGCCGATGGCAAGCCCCGCCGCCATACCGGCCGCGTTCTCCTCGCAAATGCCTACGTCGATGAAGCGATCGGGGAACTCCTTCTCGAAGTCGGTGAGGCCCGTGCCGCTTTCCATCGCGGCAGTGATCGCGACGATGCGCTCGTCGGCGCGCGCCTCGTCCAAAAGAGCCTTCCCGAACACCGAGGTATAGCTCGGCGCCTTCGCGGGCTTCTTTAGGGCCTTGCCCGTGGCGATATCGTAAGGACCCGTACCATGGAAACGCGTCGGCTCCGCCATCGCGGGACCGTACCCGGCGCCCTTCTTGGTGACCACGTGCATGAGCACCGGACCGTCAGAGGCCAGACACGTCGAGAGCATTTCCTTCAGCTCGTGGATATTGTGCCCGTCGACCGGCGTCGTGCACACGATGCCCAGCTGCTCGAAGATCATCGAGTGAGGAATGACGAACTGCTTCATCGATTCCTTCGCGTTGCGCCCGAAATGCATGAGGGCGCTGCCAAGAGCGCCCGATTGCTCCATGGCTTCCTGCACGCGGTCGCGCGTCGTGCGATACGACGATGACGTGCGTAAATAGCCGAGGTGCTTCATGAGCGCGCCGACGTTGCGCGAGATGGACATCTCGTTGTCGTTCAGGATGATGACCATGGGAAGCTGGGCTTGCCCGATGTAGTTCAACGCCTCGAAGGCCATACCTCCGCCGAGCGCCGCGTCGCCGATGAGCGCGACGATCTTGTTCGTGCCGCCCGAAAGCGCCCGCGCCTTGGCGAGCCCCACGGCGATCGAAAGCGAATCGGAAGCGTGGCCGGATGCGTGCACATCGTATCTGCTTTCGGAGGGCTTTGGGAAACCCGAGATGCCATGGAACGTGCGCAACGTGTCGAAGCGATCGCGCCGCCCCGTCACGAGCTTATGCGCGTATGATTGATGCCCCACATCGAAGATGAACTTGTCTTCGGGGCAATTAAGAAGGCTGTGAACTGCGAGGATAATCTCGACCGCGCCAAGGGAGGACGCGACATGCCCACCCGTTTTGGATGTGGTGGTGATGATCTGCTCCCTGATCTCGCGCGCGAGAATCGAGAGCTCATCATCGGTGAGAAGCTTCAGGTCGGCTGGTGAATCGGCCACGTCAAGTATGCGCTTATTCGCCATGATGCAAAAACTCCTCTTTCCCCTCGCGCGTTCACGCAGAAGCGGTGCTACTGTGCAGCCGACGTCGCCTCGTCATCGCGCACGACGGCCGCCTCGCCCTCGGAGGGCGCGCTCTGATTGTCGGGCGAACCAGCCTGCTCGCTCTGTTCACCCTGTTCGGTTGTGAGGTTTGCAGCATCCTGCTCGAGAAGCTCCTCGGCGCCTTCCTCGGACAAGTCGCATGCGGAAAGACCGAGCTTCACCGCCTCCTCGTAGAGCGCGAGCGCCTCGTCAAGTGAGATGCCGGGCGCGCTTACCGCCTCGACGATTTCATCGAGGCGGTCGCGAACCTGATCATATGATTCAATGTTAGAGCTCGACATTCGCCGGCTCCTCGGGAGCGCTGATCGGCTCCTCGGGCGATGCGGGACCGGCGGGAACCTGCTCGCCGTCGGCCGCGGGCGCACCCTCGCCAGCGGCTTCTATTGCGGACGCACCCTCAGCCGCGCCTTCCGCTGCGGGCTGCTCGCCTTCCGCTGCGGGCTGCTCGCCTTCCGCTGCAGAATCCCCTTCATTGGTCGGGAAAGCGTAGGCTGCCAGGGCCTCTTCCTCGCGACGGCGAGCCGCCTCGGGATCTTTCGCGTCTTCCTCGAGCTGGCGGGCGATGCGGCCCAAAACGCCGTTCACGAAGCGGGGCGACTCGTCTTCGCCGCCGAAGTCCTTCGCCAATTCGACCGCCTCGTTGATGGCGACCGAAACCGGCACCTCATCAACGAAGAGCATCTCATACGTCGCCAGACGCAGGATGCAGCGGTCGACGATGGGCATGCGGTTGAGCTTCCAGTTCTCGGAAGTCGAATTGAGGCGCACGTCGATGGGGAGCATCTTCTCGTCGACGCCCTCGATCAGCCTGATTGCATAATCCGAAAGCGCCTTGCCGTCGTCTTCGAGCACAAGACCCGAATCGAGCAAGTCGCTCGGGCGCGTACCCTTGATTTCGCTGGTATAAAGCACCTGAAGCGCGCTTTGACGCGCCGCGGTGCGTTCATGTCGTCGTGATGCCATTGATCTCCTATTCGGCGAACTGGATGCCGTCGATGTAGACATCGACCGAGGCAACCTCGACGCCGACCTGGCTTGCCACCGCATCGGCCACAGCCTGGCGCAAGCTGGATGCGACCTCGGGAAGCACGAAGCCGTAATAGACCTCGATGCGCACGGCAACTGCCAGTTTGTTGTCTTCGTTCACAGTGATTTCGATGCCCTGAGTCGACGGCTTCTGGCCGAACACGGCACGAATGCCGCGGCTCTGAGCGCCCGCCGAGCCGACGCACGCAACGCCCTCGACCTCGCTCACCGCGATGGACACGATTGTTTCCACGACGCCCGGGGCGAGCGCCATACCTTCGACGTTCAACTCACTCATAACAAGTCTCCCATCTGGGTCTCGATGAAGTCAGTCGTGGCTTCACCCGCACGGAACACCTCGTTGTCGAGCACGCGACGGTGGAACGGCAACGTAGTGGCGATGCCCTCGATAACGAACTCGTCGAGCGCGCGACGGCCACGGGCGAGGCACTCCTCGCGATCTTGGCCGCTCACGATGACCTTCGCCACCATGGAGTCATAATACGGCGAAATCGAGGAGCCTGTGTGAACGTAGGTTTCCACGCGCACGCCCGGGCCCATCGGAGGCTCGAAGCGCGTGATCTTGCCCGGGCACGGACGGAAGCCGTGATCGGGGTCCTCGGCGTTGATGCGGAATTCCATCGCGTGGCCAAAGGGAGTGAACGGAGCGCGATCGGCGCAGCTCATAGGCTCGCCAGCCGCGATTCGCAGCTGCTCTTTGATGATGTCGGTACCCGTGATCTGCTCGGAAACCGGATGCTCGACCTGCACGCGCGTGTTCATTTCCATGAAGTAGAACTTGCCCGTGGTGTCGAGCAAAAACTCGATCGTGCCGGCATTCTTGTAGTCGACCGCACGCACTGCCTTGATGGCCGCAACGCCCATCGCGCGACGCAGCTCGTCGGTAAGCGCCGGAGACGGAGCCTCTTCGATAAGCTTCTGATGGCGACGCTGCACCGAGCAGTCACGCTCGCAAAGCGCCACGTTGTTGCCGAAGTTGTCGGCAAGCACCTGCACCTCGACATGACGAGGACGCAACACGAGCTTCTCGAGATACACCCCGTCGTTGCCGAACGCCGCGCCCGCCTCGGCACGAGCGGCTTTGTAGTGGGACTCAAGGTCGGCCGGGTCGTGCACTTCGCGCATTCCCTTGCCGCCGCCGCCCGCCGTTGCCTTGATGAGCACCGGGTAGCCGACTTCCTCGGCGAAGGCGCGCGCCTCCTCGACGGTGTCGATGCAGCCGTCAGAGCCGGGCACCGTGGGAACGCCGCAGGCCTTCATGGTCTCGCGGGCGGAGGACTTGTCGCCCATGCGCTCAATGCATTCGGCAGAAGGCCCGATGAACACGAGGTCGTTGTCAGCGCAGGCACGGGCGAAATCGGCGTTTTCAGCCAAGAAGCCGTAGCCGGGATGGATCGCCTCGGCGCCGGTGATTTTCGCAGCCTCGATGATATTCGACATCACAAGATAGCTTTTATTCGCCTGAGCAGGTCCGATGCACACCTTTTCGTCGGCGTAGCGAACCGGGTAGGTATCCTCGTCAGCGGTTGAATAGACCGCCACGGTCTTCACCCCGAGTTCCTTGCACGCACGCATGACGCGCAGCGCAACTTCCCCGCGATTGGCGATGAGAATCTTCTTAAACATTATGACTGCTCCGAGACAAGCGGGGTCTTCGCATGCGGCTCAATGTAGAAGAGCACGGTGCCGAACTCGACCGGGGTGGCGTCCTCGACGCACACCTCGCGGACGGTGCCCATCTCTTCGGCGGCGATCTCGTTCATGAGCTTCATCGCCTCGACGATGCACAGCGTCTGATTGGCGGCAACCTCATCGCCCACCTTGACGAACGGCGGCTCATCGGGAGCCGGGGCCGCATAGAAGGTGCCGACCATCGGCGCCTTTACGGCATACCAGTTGGCGGGGTGGTCGTTGGCCGGCTCGGGCGCGGGGGCTGCAGGGGTAGGAGCCACAGCAGCGGTGGGCGCGGCGGCGGGGACGGCGGCCGGCGCAGGGGCGGCCACGGCCTGACCGGGCATGCGCACCGCGATGCGGGTGCCTTCCTCTTCGACTACGATTTCGCCGACGCCGCTTTCCTCGGCAACGCGAACCAGTTCGCGAATCTGATTGATATCCACGTAATCTTCCTCCTTGGTGCCGCTCGATTCCTGCTCGAGCAGGAAGTCGACCTTCTCGGATGTGCGGTGCTTGCTCAGGTACGTGCGCGCCTCGTTGGGGAACAGCGCGTACATAAGGACATCTTCCTCGCTCTGCGCGAGATCGCCGATTTCTTCTGCCACCTCGTCAAACGTCGTGGTGACGAGAGAGCCGGGCGCGATGTCGGGATCGAGGACGTCGGAGTTGCCCACGACCTTTTTCACGATTTCCTTGTCCATGCGGCCGGGCGCCTTGCCGTAGTAGCCGCAGATGTAGTCCTTCATCTCCTTGGACACGACGCTCCAGCGCTTGCCCGTGATCACGTTGAACACGGCCTGCGTGCCCACAATTTGGGACATCGGCGTGACGAGCGGCGGATAGCCGACCTCGGCGCGAACCTTCGGGATTTCCGCCATAACCTCGCCCAGACGATCCGTGGCGTTCTGAATTTCCAGCTGGCTCATGAGGTTCGACATCATGCCGCCCGGAACCTGGTGGGAATACACCTTCATGTGCGTGAGCGAGGAGACGCCGCGCTTGTAGTGGCAGCGCTTGCGCACGCCTTCCCAGTATTCCGCGATCTCGAAGAGCAGGCCCAGGTCAAGGCCGGTGTCGTAGCGGCTTTCCTGAAACGCTGCGGCGAGCATCTCGACAGCAGGCTGGGAGTTGCCGAAGGCAAGCGGCGCGGTTGCGGTGTCAACGATGGCAGCGCCGGCTTCAGCGGCCTTGATGTAGTTTGCCGGGGCCATGCCGCCGACGTAATGGCAGTGCAGGTGCAAAGGCAGGCCGATTTCCGCGTTGAACGCCTTCACGATGCGCTCGGTGCGATACGGCGTGAGCATGCCCGCCATATCCTTGATGCAGATGGAGTCCGCGCCCAAATCCTTGAGCTGCTGGCCGTATTCAAGGAAGCTATCGAGCGTGTGAACAGGGCTTACGGTGTAGGAAATCGCACCTTCGAAATGCGCCCCGCACTCCTTGATTGCGTCGGCGTTGTCCACCACGTTGCGGATGTCGTTCAGCGCGTCGAACACGCGGAACACATGGATGCCGTTACGGTTTGCCGCCTTGATGAAGCGGTTGCAGATTTCGCGCGAGTAATGCTTGTAGCCAACCAAATTCTGCCCGCGAGAAAGCATCGAAAGCGGGGTGTTCGGGGTATTTGCCTTGATGGAACGCAGGCGCTCCCAAGGGTTCTCGTCGAGAAAGCGGAGGCACGTGTCGAACGTTGCGCCGCCCCAAGCCTCGATAGCCCAATACCCCACGCGGTCCATCTTCGGCAGGATCGGCAGCATGTCGCCGATCTGCATACGCGTGGCCCACAAGCTCTGTTGGCCGTCGCGGATGGTGGTATCCATAATTTGAAGCCGTGGCATGAACTCACACCTCCTTCAGTTGTTTAAGTCAAAGAACGAAAACAGAATTATAGAAGAAGGCCGCTCAAGCGGCCTTCGAACGTCCGAATTTCACGGACAAGCAACACATGAACGGGTAGGCGGCAGGGCAAATGGAGCAGACAGGCAAGTTCGTGGTCAATTGGGCGAGTTGTGCGCGCTCTTTTTAAGCTCTGGAGCCCCGAATGAAGCGATGAGGTGCGTTTTGGGCGCCAAATCACGTCAAAAACGCGCTTTCGCCCAGCGAAGACGTCGCACAACTCGCTCAATTGACCACAAACCCACGGTTGCGCTCCGCTGGGCGCGTTGGGCGCAGGTTGGCCGCGGCCCGGTCGTGCTGGGTGGCGCGTTCAAGCTAAACGCTGGGCCGACACGAGCTCAGCTACGCGCGGCTCGGAAGCTCGACGACCGACTTGGCAAGCACATGGCCCTCGATTGCGCGACGGAACTCGTTGAGGTAATACCCCTCGGAAAGCCCCAGCTTGCAATCGAGCGCATAAACGGCAAGCGTGTAGACGTGCGTCTTATCGGGCGGCTGGGGGCCGCAGTAGCGATTGAACACGGCGGGGTTCGAGCTGCCGTGCGCCATCGGCGACCAGTTGGAGTTCGCGCCCTGGGTGCACGCGAGCGCCTCCGTGCGCGAGGCATCCTCGGGAATGAGCGTAGTCGACGGGTCGAAATCGCAGGCCAGCCAGTGAATCCAGCAAAAGCCGCCCACGGGAATCGCGTCGAAATCGATAAACGCAAGCGCAAGCGATGCCGCACCTTCGGGCACATCCTCAATCTGGATGGGGAAAGACCTTACGGGAAAACCCTCGATCCTGTCAGCATCGGACGCATACTTCCCGAATCGATCGGACAGCAGATTCCCCTCGAGTTCAACGCTCACACGCATGGCAGGGCCCCTTTCGTTCGACGGCGTGACACGGTGAGTGTACCACGCGCAGCATCCCGAAACGCGGCATTACGCAAGGCCGAACGCAAGTCCCACGGCGCGAATGCAGAACGCGACCACCCACGCGACAACGCATTGCGACACCACGAGCTTCGCTGCCGTTCGCCCGTTCGTTTCCTTCTTCACCGTCGCAATGGCGGCCACGCAAGGCGTGTAGAGCAGCGTGAACACCAAAAACACGAATGCCGTGAACGGGGTGAACACGTTCTGAAGCGCCGCAACGCTGCCGCCGACGAGAACGGTCAGCGTGGACACGACGCTCTCCTTTGCCATGAAGCCGGTAAGCAGCGCCGTCGATGCACGCCAATCGCCAAATCCAAGCGGCGCGAACACCGGGGCGATTGCGCCTCCGATCAGGGCAAGCAGACTCTCGTCGGCGCTTGCCGCCAAACCGAGCCCCGCGTCGAAGGTCTGCAGGAACCAAATGACGAGCGTCGCGAGGAACACCACGGTAAACGCCTTCTGAATGAACCCCTTCGCCTTGTCCCACACGAGGCGAAGCACGCTTTTCGCGCTCGGAAGGCGGTAGTTGGGAAGCTCCATCACAAACGGCACGGGCTCGCCGGTGAATCTGAACCGCTTGAGCACGAGCGCATAGAGAACGCCGGTCGCCATGCCGAGCAAGTAGAGGACAAGCACGACGAGACCACGCATCTCAGGCGGGAAAAACACACTTGTGAGCAGGCCGTATATCGGAAGTTTCGCACTGCAGCTCATGAAGGGGACAAGCAGTATCGTCATCTTGCGGTCGCGCTCGCTCGACAGGGTGCGCGAGGCCATGATCGCCGGCACCGAGCAGCCAAACCCCATAAGCATGGGCACGAAGCTTCTGCCCGAAAGGCCGAGGCGGCGCAACGGCTTGTCCATCACGAAAGCCACGCGCGCCATATATCCGCTGTCCTCAAGAATGGACAGGAACAAAAACAACGTGACGATGACCGGCAAAAACCCGAGGACGCTCCCCACGCCGCCGCAGATGCCGTCGGTCACAAGCGAGCTCACGATCGGGCTCACCTCCGCCGCGGCGAGCACATCGCCGATGGCACCGATAACGAAATCGATTCCCATCTGCAGCCAATCCGAAAGCCAGGCGCCGAGCCAACTGAACGTCATGAGGAAAACAAATCCCATGATGAGGATGAAGCAGGGAATGGCGGTGAAACGCCCAGTCAGGATGCGGTCGGCCGCCACGCTTCGCGCATGCTCGCGGCTTTCATGCGGGCGAACGATGGTCCGCGCGCAGAGACGCTCGATGAACGAGAAGCGCATGTTCGCAAGCGCCGCCTCGCGGTCGAGCCCGCCCTGCCGCTCGAGGGCCTCGATGAAACCGGTGAGCGCCTCGCGTTCGCGCTCGGGGACGGCAAGCGCGCCCTCGATCAGCGGGTCGCCTTCGACCATCTTCGTCGCCGCGAAGCGAACCGGCAGGTCAGCGGCTTTCGCGTAAGGATCGATGAGGTGCATGAACGCGTGAACACAGCGATGCACCTCGCCAAGCGGATCGCCTGATTTCTCGCCCGCGGGGCAAAAGTCGATGTACCCGGGGACCTCGCGATTCATCGCAACGTGCATCGCATGATCGACAAGCTCGTCGATGCCCTGGTTCTTCACCGCGGAGATGGGCACAACCGGGATGCCGAGCGCCGCCTCAAGCTCGTTGATGCGCACCGAGCCGCCGTTGGCAGAAAGCTCGTCCATCATGTTGAGCGCGAGCACCATGGGAATGTTGAGCTCCATCAGCTGTAACGTAAGGTAGAGATTGCGCTCGATGTTGGTCGCGTCGACGATGTTGATGATCGCGGTGGGCTTCTCTTTGATGAGGAAGTCGCGCGTCACAACCTCCTCGCTCGAATACGGCGAGAGCGAGTAGACGCCGGGAAGATCGACCACCGTCGCCTCGGGATGGCGGCGCAGCTGGCCTTCCTTTTTGTCGACGGTGACGCCAGGGAAGTTGCCAACATGTTGATTCGCGCCTGTGAGCTGGTTGAATAATGTGGTCTTACCGCAGTTTTGGTTGCCGGCGAGCGCGAAGGTGACGGGTGCGCCCTTGGGCAGGGGCTCACCGAGGTTGCGGATGTAGTCATCGCCCGTCGCGCTCATCTCGCCGATGCCCGGGTGCGCAGACGCGCGAGGCAAGGGTTCAATGGGGACAGGTGTCTGGGGAAGAGACTCCACGGGCTCGACCAGGGCGAAGCGGGCGTCATCGAGGCGCAGCGTCAGCTCGTAGCCGCGCAGCTCAATCTGGATGGGATCCCCCATCGGGGCGACCTTGCGCACGCGCACCCCGATCCCGGGCGTGAGGCCCATATCAAGCAGGTGACGGCGCAGCTCACCATGGCCGCGCACCGCCTTGATGATCGCGCACTGCCCCGCCTTCAGCGCGTCGAGCGTGAACTCGCCGTCTGCCTCCGCCGCGCCGCCCGCGGGACCGCTACCTGCGGGTACACTGCTAGCGGGTTCACCGCCCACTGCGGGTTCACCGCCCGCGAACCCTCCGTCCGCAGCCGCACCCCCCTCAAGCACGCCCTTATCGCCCAACGCACCCTTCGGCGCACCGTTATTCTCTCGCATTATGAAAACCTCGTCCCCCGCGCTAACTTTCAACTGCTTATCGTTGCGCGTAACGGGCGCGAGCGCAAGGATATCTTCCCAAACGGCTGAGAAATATCCATCGCCCTACGAGCTGTCAGGCGAAAATCCCTTCGCCTCGCAAGCTATCGAGCGGAGAGCTCCTCGAGCATGCGGCGCAGTTCCTTCTGCACGCTCTGCTCGGTGTTGGGGCCGATGACTTTGCGAGCTATCTGCTTGATCGCCGAGCGCCCGTTCTCCATCGCGATGGGCATGCCGACCATGCGCAGGATCTCGTAGTCGTTCATGGAGTCGCCGAACGCCGCGGCCTCATCGGCGGAGACCTCGTGTGCGTCCATGACTTGGCGAATTCCCGTCGCTTTGTTCACGCCGCGCTGCATGACGTCGATCCATTTGCGGCCCGACGGCGCGAACACGAAATCCTCGCCGAGTTCGCGGGTGAGCGCGTAGGACATGTCCATCACCGTACCGTCGCTCACATACACCGACGCTTTGATGATGTTGGTCTCCGGGGAAGGCACCTCGTAGGCGCGCACGGGATTCGGGAGGTTCTTGTCGATCTCGCGCTCGAACACGGCCTCGTCATCGAGGAGGAAGCTGTTCTTGCGGTCGAAGAGCGCCAGATGGAGCACGTCGAACAGAGAGACCACGCGATAGAGGCGACACACGGCGGCGTGCGAGAAGACCTCGCGATCGACCAGCTTTCCGCCGACGACGACCTGTGCGCCGTTCGACGCGACGAAGTCCATGAGCTCAATCACGGGCGCGAACTGCTCGGAAAGCGTATCGAAGCGGCGCCCCGACGACGCGACGAAGTGAACCCCGTGGCGGCGAAGCCCGCTGATGAGCTCGAACGTTTCGGGCGGGACGTTGCCCTCCGCGTCGAGCAGCGTTCCGTCCATGTCACTTGCGATAAGCTTGATCATGCAGTTCTCCTTCTCGCTTCTTCTCGCTGGGCGTTGCCAGTACGCCCGCTTCGCGCTTCCAACGCCGCATTGTAGCGAGCGGGTATAAAGAAACGGTTAAGGAAACGTCACGGATTGCCCGCAGCGGCAGGGCCGGGCCGGAAGGCAGGCCTAGTCGGAGAGCCCCGCATCCTCGAGCGCGGCGACGATCGTGCGCAGGGCTTTCACGCGCGCATAGCGCTTGTCGTCGGATTCGAGGATGATCCAGGGCGCAAACGAGGTCGACGTCAGGCGGAACATGTCCTCGATTGCCTCTTTATACTGGGGATACTTCTCGCGATTGCGCCAATCGTCATCGGTTATCTTCCATTGCTTGGCCGGGTTCGACTGCCGCTCCTCGAAGCGGCGCAGCTGCTCCTCGGGGCTGACCTCCACCCAGAACTTCAACAAGATGGCACCCCAATCGACCAGGTCTTTCTCGAAGGCATTGATCTCGTCGTATGCCTGGGTGAGGCGCTCGGGCGAGGCGTAGCCCTCCACCCGCTCGACGAGCACGCGCCCGTACCAGCTGCGGTCGTAGATGCCCACATGGCCCGCCTTCGGCAAGCGCGTCCAGTAGCGCCACAGATGCGGATGCGCAAGCTCGGGCGCCGTGGGGGCGGGGCTCGGGAAGATCGTGTAGGCGCGCGCGTCAAGCGACTGCGCCACGCGCTTGATGTTGCCGCCCTTGCCCGCCGCGTCCCAACCTTCGTACATCACCATAAGCGGAATGCGGGCCTGATACATGTTGTTCTCCAGGCGGAATAAGCGTTTTTGCAGGCTCTTAAGCTCGTCTTTGTATTCCTCGGGCGAGAGCGCGAGCGAGTGGTCGATGCCCTCGAGCGTCGGCGCGTCCTCGATGAGGTGGAAACGCGAGGTTGCGGGCGCGACGAAACGCGGCGGCTGCTTCACGGCGCTTGATGAGCTTGTGGCGGCCAGCGAGCCCGCGGCGTCTGGAGAGGTCGCAGCGCTTGGCGAGGTCGCAGCGCTCTCGGTACTCCCGACGCACGCAACACTCGCGGCCTCTTTGCGCGCAAGCGCGGACTCGAGCGCGCGCACGAGCGTCTGCGCGATCACAAGGTTCGCGCGGCGCTTATCTTCCCCGTTCACAAGCGCCCAAGGCGCGAACGCGAAATTGCTGCCCTCGAGCATGAGGTCGTAGATGCTGTAGGCGTACTCGTAGTTCCCGATGCGCTCGAGGCGCTTCTTGTCGACGCGCCATGCCGTGGCAGGATCGGCGGCCAAGCGCTCCAGGCGCTCCTTCTGTCCTTCGGCGGACACGTGGATGAAGAATTTCACCACCTCGTAGCCGTCGTCGACAAGGCCGCGCTCGAACTCGCGTATGGACGCAAGACACACTCCCGCCTCTTTGCGCGCAGCAAGCTGATCGCCGCGGGCAGCGCCCTTCTTGCCTTCCTTACGCTTCGGGTTGAGCCCCCCGAACGCGCGGTACATCGCACGCTCGGCGGCCACGGAATACCACCCGCGGTCGTAGAACGTGATGGCGCCGCGCGGGCCGAGCGCCTGCCAAAACTGCTGCATGAAAGGCCAGAACCCCGTAACACCGTGCCCCGCGTCCGAGAATTCCCGCGCCTCGTCCACGTTGTAATCGCCCGTCACATGCACGCTCGTCGCACGCGCGTCCAGGTTGAACATAAGGTCCGAGATGCGGCTTCCCTTGCCTGCGCCGTTCCATCCCTCGAAGAGCACCACAAGCCCTACGCCCCGAAGGCGTGCCTGCTGCTGCAACGTCACGAGCCGCTCGATGAGCGCGTCGTGGGTTTCCTTGTACGTGCCCTTATCGATATCTGGTTGATTCAGATTGACCTGGTCGAGCATGGAAAACCTCTTTTCACGCAAGGTTTGGCGCAGCGTCGGGCGCCGAGGAGTCGGCTTGCCCGGGCACCGCGAAAGGCGCATCGTAGGGGTCGCTCTCGATGATCGGACACCGCCCGCGCACGAGCTCCGTGAGGTCCGTCTCGAAGGGCTCCTGCGTGCCGTCGAGCATGCGGAACGTGAGGGCGACCTGTGCCGCGAAATCGGCGTCGACAGTCTGGGCGCCGTGCTGGCTGGCAAGGCGTTGAGCCTGCTCGTAAAGGGAATACGGG
>NZ_CAKTTZ010000022.1 GCF_934617235.1 uncultured Ellagibacter sp.
GCCTTGCAGGTATATGGTCCGGGGACGAAGAGCACCTGGTTGGGCTTCTTGTCAAGCTCTTCGACGAGCTGGTCGATGGGCCTGTACTTCATGATACCAGCGAGTAAGTGGGTATTGTGAAATCATGCGGTAAGGCAAACCAAATCGTTGGCTACGAGATGCTTGAAAACTCCTTATAATTCAGAAATCTACGGTGCTACAATACTCCGATATGCGAGAGGGGAGGATAAAGTGTGCTGCCCATGTATTCACTGCGGTAAATGCATTGAAAGACAAGGTCGTTGTATTGTCTGTCATGCGAAATTGCCTAATCTTTTTTCTCCTGTTTGCGTCGAATGCGGCGCATCTCAACCTCCTGCGCCAGGAGTTTCCGCAAAGTCTCTAACTGAAAAACGGAATAGGGGAAAGTGGGGGTGTGCATGAGTGGCCAATCGATCGCCATGCTTGTTGACTATGAGTATTGCCTTGGTTGTCTAGACTGCGAAATTGCGTGCATGAACGAACACGGCGTCGGCCCTGAAAAGGTTGGAATCAAAGTAATGAAACTTGGCCCACTTCGCACTGAGGATGGGTCGTGGCAGTATGATTTCGTTCCTGTACCAACCGATTGGTGTGACGCGTGTTTCACTCGAGTAAGAGGGGGAGGACAAGCAGCATGCGTTCGTCATTGCTCGTACAATATCATTTCTTGCGGAGGGATCGAAGATCTGGCTGACGCGATTAAAGCAAAGCCAAAAATGTCAATGTTTTCGTTGAAGCCACGGTAATTGAATTCATATTCGACGGGGGAGTTTTTGTGGGTAGTCGCGACGATAATAGACGCGCAATGGAACAGCGGATTTACGATGCGGCGTTGTCTTTGTTTTGCGAATTGGGTTATAAGCAAACGACGCTTTCGGATATTGCCGCAGAAGCCGATGTTTCAACTCGAACGCTCTATAATTATTTTCCGACAAAAGAGTCTATTCTTCGAAAATTTGGTCGAGAGAACATTACTGAACTTAAGGTGTTTGCAAGTTCGCTTCCTACAGATATGCCATTAAAAGATAAAGTTCTTGAGACGATGGTCCACGATTACAAGCAGATGTTTGGCCTTTTCGACGTTAGCTACATCCTCCATACTGCTCGTGATGATTCTGGCATGTTTAATCGATTCGAGCTTGAGAATATAATGATTGTCGAATCTCTCTACTGCATGCTCTTTAAGCGTGAGCAGTTGAAGCATGGAATTGAGCCAAATGATATGGTTGCCTTGTGCTCGTCAGTAGTTGTAGGGCTGTACCGTAACTGCACCGATCTCTACCGTTTTCGCAGAAAAGGAGTTTTGGACGAAAAGAGCCTTCGCCAGTTCTACTTGAGCCATCTTGATGTCGTATGGGATTCCCTTGAGGAGTCTTTGCTGTCTCAGCCAAAGGGAAGTTCAAAACTGTTTAGTGCAGATAAACACTTATTCGGTCAGCTTTAATCGTACAGGATGTTGTTGAAGAACTTGCTTCCCCACGTCCTGTTTGCCTATGTCGGCAATGGCCTGGCCCGGCTTTCTGGGCACAGGCCTGCCGCATGATGGACATATGATTACGCCCGAGGGCAAAAGAGCCCGACATATTGGGCAATGACCTGCAAGCTGCCGCGATAGTTCGTGACACTTTCCGCAGTTGTTGCAGCTGTAGCATGCGCCCATTCCTCAAGCTCCCTTCTTTCTTCTAAAATAGCAGAAAAAGAGTAAGTTCAAGCGGCGGTTTCTTTAGGGAGAGATGCCTCGACAAGCACCGGGGTTGATTGAAAGAAAGTCAATCACGTACGCTTCTAAAAAGCAAAACTTACTTTTTGCCTGATAAGCTAAGCCGCAGACGTTTGGACGAGAGGGGGAGAAATGGTTCGTTTTGAAGGGGCTGCTATTAGCGATTATGCAAATCTCGATCGTGCTATCCCGTTCTCATGGCGTGCGGTCGAGCGCGATTTCCACAACGATAACCGGCTTTCCTGGTGGCTCGCTCATCTCTCTTTGCCGCTTAAATAGCGGATTCAGAAAATTAGCCAACTAATCAAATAAGTAGTGAACTATTCACTGGTTCGTTTTAGCGCACCGTTCAAGGAGTAGTCGCTAGTTGATTTGAGCTTCTTTGCGTCAAGAGGTTTAGGCAATCATATCTGAATGAGGAAATCATGAGCGAAATTAAACGTGGGGAAATTACCACAACTATCAAAACCATGGGTTTTTGCGGCCCATGCACCGCGTCGGACTCTGCAGAAATCGATGTTCGTGACGGCCGTATCCTGCGCACGCGCCCGTTCAGCTACGTTAAGCACCAAAGCAAAGACGGACTGAATCCGTGGAGCATCAAGGCGCGCGGTAAGGAATTCAAGGCAAAGGAGAAAACCGAGCTATCGCCGTTTGCCCTGGCGTACAAAGAACGCGTTTACTCACCGAATCGCATTCTGCATCCGATGAAGCGCGTTGACTGGGACCCCGAAGGTGAACGCAACCCGCAAAACCGTGGTAAAAGCAAATACATACGCATCACCTGGGACGAAGCAACTGAGATTATCGCGAAGGAAATCAGGCGCGTAAAGGATCGGTATGGCTTGAATTCCATCTTGGTTCAGTCCGACGGCCATCACTTGATCAAGACCATTCATGGACCGCGTGGTACAGAGGGCTTCTTGCTCGATCAAATTGCCGCGAAGGAAACCGGCATCGAGCTAGTGAATGACTTCTGGATGCACGAGGATGAGCAAGGCGCTGTGCAGACCGGTCGAGCCAAAGGCGGCGGATATACGATGCAGGCCCGCAATCCCGATAGCTGGGAAGGCTGGTACTGGGGTGCCAAGCATATTTGGGGACAGGACCCAGTTGGCGAAGGCGATCAGTACAACCTGTTTTACGATGTGGCGAACAACAGCGATTCGGTTCTGTTCTGGGGATGCGATGTTGAAACTACTCCTTGGGGCTGGGGCGGATGCTTCCCGAGTCGCTACTGCTTTTTCTTAACTGATATTGGTGTTCAACAAATATACATCTGCCCTGACGTGAATTACGGCGCTGCGGTTCATGCTGATAAGTGGATTCCTATCTTGCCGAACACAGATTCCGCACTTCAACTTGCTATTGCGTACGTATGGTTGCAAGAGGATTTGTACGACAAGGAATATATCGACACCCATTCCATTGGCTTCGATTGGTTTGTTTATCATATCAATGGCGGCGATGATGGTATTGTGAAAACACCCGAATGGGCTGAAAGCATTTGCGGAATTCCTGCTCGCATCATCAAAGCGCTTGCTCGGCATTGGGCTAAGCACAATGTCTCTATTGCACACTGCAATGGTGGCTCGATGATCCGTTCGACTTACAGTCATGAGCCTGCGCGTTTGGAGGTTGCGCTTCTTGGCATGCAGGCGCTTGGTAAGCCAGGCCGCAATCAGGTGAAAATGATGGAATGGCAGTTGTTCGGACTGACAAGCCAGATGCCAGCGCCCCGTTCGGAGATTATTCCGACCCTGAATGATATTCTGTGGCCTTATGCCGCAGATCAGCGCGAATCATTCGTTCCGGAAACTCTCATCCCCGAAGCACTAGCGGGCGACTACGATCATGAACATCCATTGGAGTGGTACGGAGTGACATGCGCTGGTCTTCCGACGGAAGATCAGTTCGTCAAGTACCAATATCCGGTTCCTGGAAGCGAGCGCATCCATATGGTATGGACCGACTCGCCGAAATGGACGAGTTCTTGGAACGGCGGAAACGAATTCATGGATGCCATTCGTTCCGATTATATCGAGACGGTTATTGCGCAGCATATTTGGATGGAGGACGATTGCCTTTTGGCCGACATCCTGCTTCCTATCAATACCAAGTTCGAAGAGCGTGATATTAACTGCGATATCTCGTCAGGAAACTACAATGTGCTCATGATCGAAGGACAGTCGATCGATCCACTAGGTGAATCGAAATCCGACTATGAGAGTACGCTCGAAATCGCGAAAAGACTGGGCATGTACGACGACATCACCGGCGGGGAGACGGTTGATGACAAAATTAAACGTGGTTTCATGGGGTCGGGTATTCAGGATCGTATTTCCTACGAGGAATTCGTCGAAAAGGAGTGCTATGTCGTTCCGACGGCGAAGGACTGGGAAGGCGATAAGGCGGGTTTCCAGCGCTTCTACGAAGATCCCGAAGCATATCCTTTGACAACGCCTTCTGGCAAGATCGAATACTATTCGCCTCGCTTGGCAGAGAACTTTCCCGACGACAAAGAGCGTATGCCTTATCCGCGCTGGATCGAAAAGGGCGAAACTCATCCTGATGAGCGTCTCACCACTCCTCGCGCTCAGAAATATCCCTTCTTGCTTGTTTCGAACCATCCCCATTGGCGTTTGCATTCGCAGATGGATGATTGTACGTGGCTGCGAGAGATTGAAACATGCAAGGTTATGGGTCCTGACGGGTATCGTTATGAGCCGCTGTGGATTAATCCTGTTGACGCAAAGGAACTTGGAATCGAACACGGCGACATCGTAAAAATCTACAATGAACGCGGTTGGACCATGGGAGGTGCGTATGTAACCGAGCGCATCATGCCTCATTCGGTGCTGCAGGACCATGGTGCTCGAATCGATCCTATTGAGCCAGGTGTATCTGATCGTGGCGGCACGAACAATCTTATCGCCCCGAAGGCTATTGCGTCGAAGAACTGTGCAGGCGAGGTGACCAGTGGCTATTTAGTTGGCGTCGAAAAAGTCGACGTGTTCGAACTTGCCAAGCAGTACCCCGAGGCATTCAGCAAACCCTACGATCCCGACTATGGCGTTATGCAGGACGCTTGGTTTGTCGAGGGTGAATAAAGGAGGATAAGATGAAAGTTTTCATGGTCGATGTAGCGAAATGCAGCGGCTGCTATAACTGCCAAATTGCGTGCAAGGACGAGCATTGCGAGAACGATTGGGCCCCATATGCCGCGCCGCAGCCACATTCTGGGCAATTTTGGTGCCAGATGAACCAAAAAGAGCACGGGCAAATACCAAAGGTTCGTGTGGAGTATTGGCCAATCTTCGGTGGGCAAAATCCAGCAATTGCCGATTATGCGCCAGAGGTTTTGATGGATCGGGAAGACGGTCTGCAGGTAATTATGCCTGAGAAGGCAAAAGGCCGTCGCGATATAGCCGAGAAATTTGCAGGTGTGTATTTCAACGAAGAGCTCGATATTCCCCAAGCTTGCACAGGCTGTGCTCACTTGGTTGATGAGGGGAAACTGCCCCATTGTGTCGATCTGTGTGCAACGGGGGCCTTGCGTTTTGGTGAAAGAGAAGAGTTCACAGACGAGATTGAAAAAGCTGAGACTCTGTGCGCTGATGGAGAGGGAATCCCTCGTGTGTACTATTTGAATCGTCCCCACTTGTTTATTGCGGGGGATGTTTGGGATCCGGTAGACAACGAGATTGTCGAGGGAGCGGAAGTCGTGCTTACGATGCCGAATGGCGAGATTCGCAAGACCGAAACCGATGATTTCGGGGATTTCTATTTTTATCGCATTGACGAGGGAACATACGATATTGCCATCAAGGCAGAAGGCTTTAAGTCGATAGAGCGTAAAGGCTTCGAATTATCCGAAAGCTTGAATCTTGGCGACTTCCCGCTTGAACGGGTTTAGCTGACTGAAAGACTTGCTTATTGCAATTCTCCAGATGGAAAGTGGTTTGGACGGAATAGTTCAAACTCGACGAAACGGAGAGAGGAAATGCCGACACTTCATTACAACGAATCAGCATCGCCTGTGGTGACGAAGCTGCCCGATGGGACTACGGTGCACCGTACTTGCTCTGCGGGCATCGGGTGTCACAATCTGGGCTGCGGTCTTAAAGTCTATGTAAAGGACGGCAAGCTGGTCAAAGTCGAAGGCGACGAAGAGAATCCCATCAGTAAGGGGCGTCTGTGCGTTCGCTGCTTAACTGCGAAAGAATACTATTACCA
Source organism: uncultured Ellagibacter sp. (assembly GCF_934617235.1). Lineage (GTDB taxonomy): Bacteria > Actinomycetota > Coriobacteriia > Coriobacteriales > Eggerthellaceae > Ellagibacter. The sequence goes on from NZ_CAKTTZ010000022.1 coordinate 5,978, forward strand.
CAAAGATCGTTTGCTTTATCCCATGAAACGTGCTCGAGAGGATCGGGGCAAGGATAAATGGGAGCGCATTACTTGGGACGAAGCGCTTGACACCATTGTCTCAAAGTACAAGGAAACGGTGGAGAATTATGGCATCGGGGCGGTAAGCGTATGGTGCGGTACTGGGCGCGAGGCAAGTCAGATTCACTTTCAGATGGCTAACGACGTGTTCGGTACCGTAAACGCTATTCACCCGAATAGTGGCTGGTCATGTATCGTGCCTCGTATGGCGGCAATGCTTTGGACCATGGGCAGCTCCTACATTGAAGCTGATAATTCCATTGGCTTCCCCGATCGCTATGAAGATCCGCGCTGGGAATGCCCGAAATATATGCTTGTTTGGGGTCGCGATCCCTTGCGCTCGAACCCAGATGGTCTCTTCGGGCACTCCATCGTCGAGATGATGAAGCTTGGGATGAAGCTCATCGTGTGCGATCCTCGAGTGAACTGGCTCGCGACGCGCGCAGATGTTCATCTGCAGTTGCGTCCGGGAACCGATGGGGCACTCGCCCTCGGTCTTCTTAATGTGGTTATAGAGGAAGGGCTTTATGACCGCGATTTTGTTGAGCGCTGGACATACGGTTTCGAGGCGCTTGCGGAGCGCGTAAAAGAATACCCAGTAGATAAAGTCTCCAATATTACTGAAGTCGATGCGGAGGATATTCGCGCAGCAGCACGATGCATAGCCCAGCGCCCTTCGACCCTTTCGATGGGCTTAGCGGTTGATCAAAACCCCAATACGCTTCAAATCGGTCATGCTCTCCTATCGCTTTTCGCCATCACGGGGAATATGGACATTCCTGGTGGTTGCTTTATGGGCTTGCCTCCAATTTTTGCAGGTATGGCGGAAAATGCTCCTGTGGCTGAAGAAGAGGGGGAGCCTGAAGGCCTCGCAAAGTTCGGCAACATCGGTGTCGAACCACTCGGACATGATCGTTATCCGGCGATGAGCGCTATTGTCAACACAACGCATCCAGATGCGACGCTTGATGTACTTGAGACGAATGTGCCCTATAAAATCCGATTTGCCTACGCATTCGGGCACAACTCCATTTCCTGCATGGTTCCTCAGCCGAAGCGTTGGTACGAAGCTATGCGCAAGATTGATTTCGTGGCTTTTGCCGATCTGTTCATGACGCCAACTATCATGGGTGTTGCCGATATCGTGCTCCCTGCTGCGACTTTCTTTGAGAAGAAAGGCTACGTTTCCAACAATAACGCTTCGCAGCCAGGCCAGATGGGCGCAATTATTCCTATATTGGAACCAGAAGGCGAGTGCCGAGCCGACTTGGACATCATGCTTGAATTACACAGGCGGTTATATCCGAACAGCAAAAAGCCGGGTTGGGCTGACTCTGAAGATTTTATCAACAGCCAACTTTCGAAAATGCGTGATGTTGACGCGACGTATGCCGACCTCGAGCAGTACGTTATTGCGCAGTATGAGATTGAATACAAGAAGTATGAGAAGGGGTTGCTTCGCTCCGATGGGCAGCCCGGTTTCAATACGCCGACGGGTCGCATAGAGTTGTATTCGACGGTGCTTGAACGGCTAGGTGACGATCCTTTGCCGTATTACATAGAGCCAAAGTATAGCGCCGTCTCTCGCCCAGATTTAGCTGAGGAATATCCGCTTACGGTGACAACCGGCGCACGCAGATTCACGTCTTTTCACTCCGAGAATCGACAGATTGAAACATTGCGCGAGATTCATAAATGGCCCACTGTGCAAATCAATCCCGAAACAGCAGCAAGATATGGCATCACGGAGGGTTCGTGGGTGTATGTGGAAAGCCCTCTCGGAAAGGTGAAGATGAGCGCACATCTTACCCCGATTGTAAAAGAGTCCGTGGTGTCTTGTGACCATGGTTGGTGGTTGCCGGAATCTGATTCGGAAAACCTATTCGATGTATTCGACTATAACGTCAACCAGCTAATTCCGCACGAAGAGAATGGCCCGCTTGGCTTCGGCACGCATTATAAAAGCATGCCCTGCAAGATATACCTAGCGTAGGAGAGACGACGATGAGTAGATTTGGCTTATTAATCGATAATCAGTATTGTACTGGCTGCCACTCGTGCGAAGTTGCCTGCAAAAACGAGCGTAATTTGCCACACGGACAATGGGGTATCAAAGTTCTCGAGCTGGGGCCTTGGAAACGCGCCGACGGGAAGCGCTGGGAGTATCGATACGTCCCCGTTCCAACAGCGGACTGTGATTTATGCGCTAATCGCATTAGCGAAGGGAAGGATCCGGCCTGCGTTCACCATTGCCTGGCAAGTGCTATGGAGTTCGGAACGCTCGAAGAACTGGCTGAGAAAATGGAAGCCAAAGAGAAAATGGCCTCGATTTTTATTCCGTAAACGGGAAAAACTCACTTCTCCCAGGCGTGTAAAACTTACCTTTCCCCTTCTACACTTTGTAGAAGGGGATTGGGCTATACGCGATGACGCCTCGCCCTATCTTCCGTAATCGAGCTGTTTTTGCAAAGGAATAAATAGCTTGCGAGCAGCTTTTGCAAAGACTTTCGCCAAGCATAGGCGATTGCGAATGACGGAAGAAGACGGGGCCTCAATCGGAAGGAGGTGGTATTCCTAGTCGTATAGCCTGAATAGATTTCGCAATCGAAACCATCCGAAAGGGGAAAGAAATGTCCGAAAAGACGAAAATCAGTGCTGGTCAGATTGGTGTATTTGTGGCGTTGATGTGCATGTACTTCATCGGCCCTATGCACAGTGCCGTTAATGTTGCTTCTCAAGACTTGATGAATGTTTATGGCGTCGACGCAAGTGCTGTGTCCTATATGGTGTCGATCACCAACCTCCTAGAAATCCCAGCAGCACTTGTTATCGGCCTCGTTGCTGGTCGAAAGCTAAGCTATCGCGTGTGCGCATTGCTCGCTACGGCACTCGTTGTCGTTGGTGGTTTGCCGACAATTCTCGGCTCGGCTCTTCCTTGGTGGGGCATTATGGCGACTCGCTGCATCCTCGGACTTGGTCTGGGCTGCTTTATGCCGATTGTCATGGGCGTTATCTCGCTGATGTTCCAAAAGGAATCCGTCCGCGCGACCATGATGTCCATCGCGAGCGTTTGCTTTAATGTCGGTATGATTTTGCTCACTTCGCTCGCCGGCATTCTTGGCGCCATCTCCTGGAATCTTGCTTGGGGCATTTATCTCATCGCGCTTGTTCCGTTTGCGATGTGCATCTTCCTTCTGAATCCGAAGAACGTTCCTGCTGTTCCCCAGGAAAACGAGAAGGGCGAAAAAGTTAAGATTCAGCTTCCTGTTTCCGGCTGGGCGCTTCTTGTCCTGTTCCTCGGCACCATTATCATGAGCCAGTCTCTGTTCAATTTGGGTGGCGTTTCTATTGGCGCTGTTGCTGGCAATCCTGCTGTCATCGGCACGGTGTTCTCTCTGTTCTCAGTCGGCGCAATTGCTGCCGCTGTGCTCTTCGGGCCTGCTTATAAGTTCCTGAGCGCATATACCATTCCAGTATTTTGGATTGTTGGCCTCATTGGTTATGCTTTGTGGTTTGTCGCCCATGCGACTGGTAACGTGGTGCTGTTCTACGTTGCTATCATCCTCGCGGGATTTGGCACGAACACTATGACCGTCGGCGTGCCTATGCTTCTTTCCACCTTCGTTGCCCCAGCTATTGTCGGCGCCGTCATGGGATTCAGCTACGTTTTTCAAAACGGTGGCGGTTTTCTTGCTTCGCCAATCGACCAGGTTGTTCTCTCCATTTTTGGTGCCGATGCTATTTTGAGCTCGGTTTGGATCTTTAACGTTGTGCTCGGCATCATCCTTCTTCTTGGCTTGTTCTGGGTTGCAAAGAAGGCCAATGCTATGAAAAAGGAAGAAGCTGCTGAATAGTTGCTTCACCTGACTCTCGCTTAATTCCCTCCATAGAAAACGAGCCGCATTTTTGCGGCTCGTTTTTTAGACTGGTACAGTTGATTATTCTGGAGAAACCTCCAGCAGAGTCGGGTAATTTCAGGCAGAATACGTGAGTCTCGGCTTCTTATTGCTCATAAGATTTTCTTAGTTAGGGGGGAGATGAATTTAGCATAGACCCTCATTTTGAGAGAGAAATTTGAGTGGGGGAGGAGTGGAGATAGTGGCACAACTACATTGGAACGAGAGCGCCGAGCCTGCAAAGATTGACTTAGCCGATGGTACGAAGGTGTTTCGTACGAGCGCATGGGCGCCTCCGGGATGCCATGGGGTTGGCTGTGGTCTTAAGGTCTTCGTGAAAGATAGCAAGCTCGTTAAGGTAGAGGGTGACCCTGATCAGCCAATTACAAAGGGGCGTTTGTGTCCGAGATGCATGGCTATTAAAGATTATGTCGAGCATCCGGATCGTCTGAAGTATCCTATGAAGCGTGCTCGGGAGTTTCGCGGTCGCGCTGATAAATGGGAGCGCATCAGCTGGGACGAGGCATACGATATCATCATTGATAATTGGCGGTCTGTCCGTGAGCGTTACGGGAAGAACGCTGTTAGTGTTTTTGCCGGGACGGGTAGAGAGGCTAGTCGTTATCATTTTACGATGGCTCAAGATGTGTTCGGTTCAAACACGGCAATTCAGTCCATTAGCGGTTGGTCTTGCATTATTCCGCGTATGGCGGGCATGGCTTGGGTTATTGGCGCGCCATACCTCGAGGTCGATAATGCTATCGGATTTCCCGAGCGATACGATTCAGATAAGTGGCAATGCCCAAAATACATCTTGAACTGGGGTCGCGATCCGCTGCGCTCGAATCCTGACGGATTGTGGGGCCATTCGATTATCGACATGATGAAGTGCGGTGCTAGGCTCATCAACGTCGATCCGCGTGTGAATTGGATGTCAACTCGCGCTGAGTATTATTTGCAGTTGCGTCCTGGTACCGATGCGGCGCTTGCGCTGGGCATTCTGAACGAGATCATTCAGTCAGGCGAGTACGACAAGGAATTTGTGGATTCATGGACGTATGGGTTTGACGAGCTCGCTGCTCGTGCAGCCGAGTATCCAGTTGAGCGTGTCGCTGAAATTTGCGAAGTTGACCCTGATCACATTCGAGCTGTTGCGAGGTGCTTGCTGGAGCGTCCGTCTACACATTCCATGGGGCTTGCAGTTGACCAAAACCCCAACAGCATCCAGATAGCTCACGCCTTGCTTGCTATTTTCGCAATTACGGGCAATATTGATGTGCCGGGCGGTGTTTTTTTGGGACAACCTCTTCTTATGTTCCAGGCTCTTCAAGGTGAGTCGGCCGTTGAAGAGAACCCCAGCGAACCTGAAATCGGTATTGGTCATGATGTGTACCCAGCGCTTCCCGCCGTTGCTAATACGCCCCATCCCGACATCGTCCTGGAATGCCTTGAAACTGGTCGTCCGCAGCGCATTGAGTTTGCATACATCTTGAACACGAATCCTCTTGCTTGCATGCCGGCTCAACCGCAGCGCTGGTACGAGGCCCTCCGTAAAATAGAGTTTATCGCTTGCGCTGATATTTTTATGACTCCTACGATGGCTGCCCTTGCCGACGTTGCTTTGCCAGTGTGCACCTCTCTCGAACGCGATGGCATTGTTACCAACAACCAAGCTTCTATGCATGGCCAGCTTGGCGCTATGATTAACGTCATCGACCGAATTGGGGACACTAAAAGCGACTTGGAGATTGCGATTGACTTGCATAAGCGCACTCATCCTAATTGTGCAGATGAAAAATGGCGTGATGTTGAGTCTTTCTTGACAAGCGATCTGAAGCCTGTTCGAGACTGCGATGTTACTTTCCCTGAGCTTAAAGAGCATGTATTTGGCCAATATGAGCTTGAATACAAGAAGTACGAAAAAGGATTGCTTCGCGATGACGGGCAGCCAGGGTTCCGCACACCCACAGGGCGTATTGAGCTGTATTGCTCGATGTTGGCGGCTGTAGGGGAAGACCCGCTACCGTATTATCTCGAGCCGCCTTTGGGCCATATCGCTCGCCCCGAATTCGCTAAGGATTATCCGCTTACTATGACTTCGGGTGCGCGACGTTTCACCTCCTTCCATTCTGAGCATCGCCAAATAGAGCGGCTTCGCGAGATCCACCCCTGGCCAACGGTGCAGATTAATCCAAAAACTGCGGAAAAGCTTGGCATTGCCCAAGGGGCATGGGTGTACGTTGAAACGCCCTGGGGAAAAGTTAAAGAAGTCGCCGATATAACGCCAATCGTTAAAGAAGATGTCGTTTCATGTGATCATGGCTGGTGGTATCCCGAGCGTAAAGAAGAAGACTTGTTCGATATCTGGGAAACGAGTTTTAACCAGGTTATGCCCCATCGCGTTGTGGGCAAGACGGGATTCGGCGCTCCGTACAAGTGCTTACCCTGCAAGGTCTATGTGGCCGATCAGATTATAAAAGGGGCGTAGGATATGACGCAGCAGTATGGAATCATGATAGATAACGAATTTTGCACGGGGTGCCATACCTGTGAGCTAGCGTGTAAAAATGAACATAATCTGCCCAAGGGACAGTGGGGTGTGAAGTTGCTTGAATTGGGACCTTGGCAACTTGAAGACGGGTATCATTGGGAATACCGTTTTGTTCCAGTGCTCACGAGTACGTGTGATTTGTGCGCCGATCGTGTGGCGGCTGGTGGTGTCCCCAACTGCGTACAGCATTGCCCTGCAGCGGTAATGGAATTCGGTACGCTTGAAGAGCTTTCGACTAAGATGGCGGAAAAGGGAAAGATGGCTTCCATCTTTATCCCCTAAAGACTGCTTCTCCTCGTTAGATCCTCGCTGTTCCTCTCCCTCCGAATTACAAGCGAGGACATTTCTTCACAAATAAGGGTAAGTCAATCTGACTTACCCCTATTATTTTGCATGAGCGTCAACCCCGTTTTCTTCTTTGCAGGTAGGCTTATGAACAGGATTCCTGCTGGAAAACTTACTTTACTGCTAGTAGGTTTGAGTTTGATTGGAGAAGTCTACAGTAGGAGGGGTCGAAATGGGTGGCGTACAAAGGGGGGATTGCCTGTGGGAGGCTCCTTCGTTCACACTTGAAATGCTGTTCGATTATCTTTCTGGGCACGGTTTCGTCGTTGCTCAAAGGCCGACGCGAGTAATTCGATTTTGCGACGCCGTGTCATTGGATGAGTTTGCTGCAATGATGTCGAGTGAAGAAGGCGAAGTGAGCCAACAGGCAGTTGCCCCCTCGGTTCCCCAGACGCACCTGGTTGTTTTTGAGAGTAATTCCGATGATTCTTACCAAGAAGGTGCTCTCGATGCGTTGCGCAAGGCGTGCGAGATGGGCTTGCCCGTTCTGGCTTCCGCTTCTGAGAATTATCCGATGGGTTACTTTGAAGACTCTCTTGATAATCTATCTTCTGCCTTTAGCCTTGTTCTTTTCAAGCAAGTAGAAGATCAAGCTGCTCCATGTAGGGACACTCTTCTTCATCTCGTTTTACGATTCCTCCTCGATAAGCGATCGCTTGTCAATCGCTTATCAATGGCTGCGGGAGAAAGAGGATCGTTTCAGAGCCTCGTTAATGTGGCGGAAGACCTCTTCGGATGCTTCGTGAACATCACAGACGCCCATTATCGCCTGCTTGCCTGCGCGAAACGACATCAGCCTGATGATGAAATCAATAAGTCACTCGTTGATTTGGGCTATCATTGCGAAGAGCATCTTCGCAGACAGCATACGATGGGCTATTTGCTGAAAAGCGTCGCAGGCCAGCACGATGCGAAGGTATGGCCCCCTGATGAAACTTTTCCCTATTATTTGATGACAGGTGTCATGCACGTTTCAGGCCAGTATGCAGGCCATGTACTTGTTGCGCATCCGGAGCGTCCAACTCGAGGTGAAGTCGATGAGTTTCGTATCTTCTTGGCGCATTGCAAACGATTTGCGCGTCGAAGCCGGGGAAGTATCTCGTTAAGGGAGTCTCCTCGGCAGGCATTTGTCTCGCAGCTTGCATCGGCGAGAGACGTTGACGGCGCTTTTGTTCGGGAACGGGCTGAACTTTTAGATTTGCCGGCAACAGGGGTATTCGCGTTAGCTCGATTGACTTGCAACGATGTTTTCGGTGGGCAAGTCGGCCATATAGCGGAAGATCTCGATAGTAGGTTGAGCTTAGAGCACACCACCTTCATTCGCGGAGGGAAAGCAAACGTCTTGCTGTGCGCATCGTCGGCAGAGGAGCTATGGGACGCACTTGTTTCAGCAGGAAAAGTGGAATACGGGCTGACTCAAGCGACCCTCCTTGTCTCTGATCCTTTTTACCGTTTATCGGGCTTGTTCTATGCTTCGCAGGAAGTCGACATTCTTGCACGCTATGAGGGCGAAATCATGCTTAGCCTAAGAGCTGCAGGATCTGAGGGCGTCCGAACGTTTTCGAATGGGCGAACGCGCATCCTTTCATTTCGTGACGCGTTTAGCTTTTATTGGCAATCGTCGCGCGAGGACGAGGGGCTTATTAGTTTTGTTCTCTCGCATCTCCTTGTTACTTCAATTGCGGATGCCGATAAAAAAATACCGGCATCTGGAACTTCGGAAAAGATGGAGAGCCTTGCGCTTCTCCTTGTCTTTCTATCAAATGAGCGAAAGGCGACATGCGTTGGAAGGATGTGCGGATTGCATAGAAACGGAGTTCTGTATCGCATTCAGAAAATGGAGAAAGACTTTGGGATTAGTCTTGAAGACGCACTGACGCGCGAGTATCTCCTTGCAAGTATTCGCGCGAAGCTTGCTTCTTCGCGCGACTTTCGCGAGCGATTCGACTGCGCTCTTTCGAGCTTGCTGGGCAAATGACATCTCAGACTTCTTGGTGATTATCCGCTACGGAAAATCACCGAAATCGGAGCGCCTCCGCAGGAGGGGTTGCGGAGGCGCTCTGGTCGGTGCGTGTCGGGAAACGATTAGCGATTATGTGCTCATTCGATATCTCTATGGCAGGAAGATAACCGCTTTAGAGCCTTTCTGATCGAGCTTTTTAGACAGCTCATCAACGGGACCCCATTCAATTACGTTCGCCAAACAATGCAAGGCGCACGTCGGAATACCTCCTGCAGCTACGCGCTCTTCGCACATATCGCAGAAACTTGTGGGGAAGGGCAAATAGTTCCATTCTATTTTGCCTTTCTCCATTTCGAAGGGACCGAATTCAGTGACCTTGATACCCCACTTATCCATGGGGAACCCATGCTCATTTTTGCAAGCAAGTTCGCAGCTTTGGCATCCGCTGCAGTATTCGTAATCGATGAGCAGTCCGTTGTTTGCCATGATTCGCCTCCTTTCTTAGAGAATGCACTCTTCATTCGGGGTTTTGTAAACTTTCACGGGTATCTGCTTGTATGGTGCGCCGAATCCCATCTTGCCAAGCACGCGATGGGGAATGAGGCTGTTCACGTTCGATTTCCAAACGCCGAACAGATGCGGCTCTTCTGCGTCTTCTTCAGGGAACCACCATCCGTGGGCCGCGGCAACTACATCTTTGCGAACAATCGGGGTGAGCTTGGCGATTTCGTGCGCGATACCCCAGGGGTTTTCGATGGTGACTTCGTCCCCGTCCTTGATTCCAAGCTCTGCTGCCGTTTCGGGATGTATCTCCAGATAAGGTTCAGGCGTGAGCTGGCGAAGGCTCGGGATTTGGCGATGCTCAGAATGGAACGACGCGAAATAACGTGCTCCCGTCGTGCACATGAGCGGGTATTCTTTTGCCAGGTCGGGACGCGCCTCTGCGCCGAGTTTGGGCGGGAAGTAATAAGGCAGGGGATCGTCACCAAGAGCTTGGTACCCAGTCGACCACAGTTCGACTCGTCCCGTGGCGGTTTGGAAGCCTGGCTGGCCGTCGGCTCGGATAAGGCCGCGCTCTGCTTTGTGATATCCACCGATGTCGTTGGTTGCTACGACTTTCTCGGAAAGCTCTTCCCAGGTGGTGTCCATTTTACCCACGTCGTCAGTCAAGTACTCCTCAACCGTCTTGAACGGGTATTCCTCATGGTAAGCTTTCTCGTAGAATGCGTTACCAAAGTGAATGAGCATTTCCAGGTCAGACTTGCACTCGCCGACTTGCAGTCCCTTATTGATGGCTCCTGCGATGCCCATCTGACATCCCTGGTTGGTCATGACGATTCCGTCATGCTCGGCCCAGGTTGCAAGCGGCAGCACTACGTCCGCCAATGCCATGACGGTTGGTGTCATAAACATTTCTTTGGCCACGACGAACTCCATTTTCATGAGCGCGTCATGCCAGCGCTTCGGTTGCGCCGAGCAAGTGGGCGACAGGAGGTTTGTCGAGTCAAACCATGCCATCTTGAGCTCGTAAGGGCGTCCAGTCTCCAGGCACTCAAGCGTGATATCGGGGTGAGTGGTGTTCAGAAGAACTTTGACGATGGGATAGGTGTCCCACCCGATGCACTTGTTTTTGAGCTCTTCGCTCATGAAGTCAGTTGCGCCCGTCATTTCAAATTGCATTTGAACGCCGACGACGGTTCCTCCCGGAACATCGAGATTGCCAGTGATGGCGGCCATTGCAATAAGGCATTGCGTGACTTGGCAGCCGTTGGGGTTCTGGTCAACGGCAACGCCCATGAGGAGGCTCCAGTGATGCTCGCCGTCGTAGCCAAGCTTGCGCGCTGCTGTGACGATCTCTTCCTCAGTAAGGCCGCATTCCTTTGCCGCATATGCGGGTGTGTACTCTTGGACGCGCTCTTTTAAGTCGTCGAAACCGAAGCACCAACGATCGATGTAGTCATGGTCGACCAAATCTTCGTTAATGAGCACATTCAAAATGGCCAAACACAGTGCTGCGTCCGTGCCGGGGATAAGCTGCAACACTTGGTCGGCGCGACTGGCAAGCCAATTTACGCGCGGGTCGGCCATGATAAGTTTCGTTCCCCGCTTCATGAGCTCAATGAGCGCATGACCCCAAAGACCGTCGGGGTTTGACTTCAGAGGCTCTTTGCCGAGGCAGAAGACGTAATCGGGGCGTTTCCAGTTGGGATCGTCCCAGGCTTCGAGAGAGCCGCCGTTGTAGTCGAGCTCGATGTATGCGCTTCCAAGCATCATGGTCATTGCAGTTTGTCGCGGACCCATGCACGACCAGCCCGACTGGGCGTAGCAGTTATTTGGCGTACGGAGGACCTTCGAAGAAAGAGTGAAGCCGTAACGAACAGCCTCGCGGCCGGTTCCCATGTATACGCAGATGGATTCCGAACCGTACTTTGCGCGAATTTCCTCGGTCTTGCTTACAATAAGCTCGGTCGCCTCGTCCCAGCTGATTCGTTCCCATTTATCGAGGCCGCGGTCTTTCGGGTCTCGCTTCATGGGGTACAGCAAACGATCGGGATGGTATACCGCTTCTTTCAAAGCAAGGCAGCGAGGGCACAGGCGTCCACGGGTGAGTTGATGGTCCGGGTCTCCCTCGACCTTAACGAGCTCACCGTCTTTCACGAATAAGCGAATGCCGCATCCAACTGCATGGCATCCCGGGGGCGACCATGCACATGTGCGGATTACCTCGGTGCCATCATCGAGGACTGTTTTCTTTGGGGCGGGATGCTCTTTGAAATGAAAAGCCATCCATCTCTCCTTTCCGAATCTGATGCACGTCAATAGCCAAAATCGATTCACGGGGTATCCGTGTATCTGGCATGGGGGAGGTTGAAATCGGATTTGGATCTTTTGGGGACTGGCTGCATCTTACGCGCGGGTAAGTAAGTTTGACACCTTTTCGCAAGTGCCGCTTCTCAATGGGCTTGGCCGTTCGCCATGGAATCTAATCCGCTTACCAACTTACTTTTTCTCCTCCATACTTTTTAGTGCGCAAGGAACGCGTGAGAGCGCTTGCTTGCAAAGGGGGATGGGTCTTTCAAGGATAAAAGCGGTAATCGTACCAAGAAGAATCAATCAGTTGCTTAAGGTCTCGGCTGGGAGTATCGAAGCCTTTCGCATTCGATTGGAGAAAGCTTAATTGAAAGCTTTAGAGAGGAGTGAGGTATGACCAAACGCATTGATATGGAAGTTGAGCAGGGCGGAACTAATGAGGTGCGCCCAGACTTTTTCCGTGAGCCTCCAGTGAAATATACGGGTGGTGATCTGCCGTGGCAATGGGAGGAAGACGGCATGATTTGCACGCGCACTGGTGCATGGGCGGCTCCCGGCTGCCATGACGGTTGCGGTGTCATCGTGTTTACCGATAAAGAAACCGGCAAATTCATTAAAGTTGAAGGCGATGAGGAAAGCCCCTATTATCAGGGAAGATTGTGTGCGCGTTGCATCGCATTGAAAGAAGCAGTGTACCATCCGGATCGCGTTCTGTATCCCATGAAGCGAGATCCGAAGGATCGCGGTAAGGCGGATAAATGGGAGCGCATCACGTGGGATGAAGCCTACGCGATGATTAAAGAGAAGTTCGATACTATCAAGAAGGAATCCGGCGCGAAGGCGGTCGTGTTCCATTTGGGAACGGGTCGCGGCACTGCTCCGTATATGACGCGTCTTCAGTACGCTTTCGGATCGGTCCAGTATGCGTATATGCTTTCGGGCAATAGCTGCTACGTTCCTCGCGTTGCCGCTTGCAATGTTCTTATGGGAACGTATGCTGTGCCAGATTGCTCGCAAAATCATTACGATCGCTACGAGCATGAAGGCTGGATGCCGCCTAAGAATATCTTCGTATGGGGCAACAACCCTCTCGTATCAAACGCTGATGGCAATTTGGGGCATTGGGTTGTCGATTGCATGAAACGCGGGTCGAAGCTAGTTGTTGTTGATCCTAAACTTACTTGGCTCGCCGCAAAGGCGGATCTGTGGTTGCAGGTTCGTTGCGGAACCGACGCTGCGCTTGCGCTTGCCATGGGGAAATACATCATCGAGCATGATCTTTACGATCATGAGTTTGTCGATTGCTGGTGCTATGGCTCCGACGAGTATTATGAGGCGACTAAGGAATGGTCGCTTGAGAAGGCCTCCGAAGTCACTTGGATTCCGAAGGAAAAGATTGCTCGCGCTGCTGAAATGATGGCGGAGAAGCCGACATCTGTGCAATGGGGTCTTGCGCTCGATATGACCATGGAATGCCTTGCTGGCTCGGCTGCGGTTGTCGATTTGTGGTCCATCACTGGGCAGATTGACATTCCGGGAGGTATGGTTACGGTTCACCAGCCCTTCAACATCCAGACGTGGAATCCCCCCGACCCCGCCGAATGCCTGACGCTCGAAGAGCAGGCGCAGCGAATTGGCGGCGAAGACTTCCCAGCACTCAAGTATTCGGGCGTTGTGCTTACCCAAGCGGATATGACCGTCGACCAGATGCTCACGAATCGCCCGTATAAGATTCGCGCAAACTGGATTCAGTCGACCAATCCGCTTTCTTGCACGGCCCAAGAGCCAAACACTCGCATGGAGCGTGCCTATTGTAATGCGGAGTTCAACGTGTACGTTGACCCGTTCATGACGCCGACAGCTCAGGCGTGCTGCGACGTGTTCCTCCCGGTGTGCATGTATCCTGAGCGCAATGGTATTCGTTCTATCTACTACCATGTTCAGACTACCAACCAGGCATGCAAGCCTCTTGGGGAAAGCAAGTCCGACATGGAGATTTGCTGGGAGCTCGGGCGGCAATGGAACGATAAATTGTGGCCAGGAGAGACGCTCGAGGAATTCTTTACGTTCACGATGAAGGAAACGGGCATGACCTTCGAGGAGGCTCGTGAAGAGAACTGGATCTATCCCGAGTATCACTACGAGAAGTTCCGCACTGGAGAGCAGCGTCCCGATGGTAATGTTGGCTTCAATACTCCGACTGGCAGAATTGAGCTGTACTCAACATTGTTCGGACGCTGGGGCCAGAAGCCCGTTCCGCATTATGCCGAACCACCTTATAGCCCCAATCAGGTTCCTGATCGCTTTGACAAGGAAGAGTATCTGGAGAAGTACCCTCTGATTATGACAACTGGTGCACGTCAGTGGGCATCATTCCATTCAGAGCATCGTCAGATTCCTCATCTTCGCGCTTTGCATCCGAATCCGGAATTTGAAATCGCACCTGAAACTGCAGAAAAGTATGGCATCGATCATGGTGATTGGTGCTGGATTGAGAACCATCTTGGTCGTGTTCAGCTGAAGGCGAACGTATCACCCATCCTTGATCCATCCACTATATCGCTTGATCATGCGTGGTGGTTCCCCGAGCGCAATCCTGAAGATGCTGGTAACGGTTGTTACGACACTTACATTTCGAATCCAAATGTTGTTGTTGAGGCTGGGTGTGGCGAAAGCGGCTTCGGGAACAATTGCAAGTCCCACATGTGCCGCGTGTACAAGTGCGAGCCTGAAGATGTTATCGGCGATACCGATATGCAGATGATTTCCGAGCGTTTCGCAATGAATGAGGAGCTGATGTAGATGTCTAATGATGTTGCATACGGCCTTTTGATTAACTATGAGTTCTGCACGGGCTGCCATTCGTGCGAGGTGTCGTGCCAGATGGAGCATGACCTTCCGGTTGATCGATGGGGAATCAAACTGCAGAAAATAGGTCCATGGAAAATTTCCGAGGACAAATACCAGTATGATTTTGTGCCCATCCCAACTGATCAGTGCGATTTGTGCGCGGAGCGGACGAGCAAAGGAAAAAAACCTCTCTGCGTAAAGCATTGCCAAAGTTTGGTCATGCAGTACGGCCCAGTGAAGGAGCTTATCGAAAAGGCTGGCGGTAAAACCAAGTATACCGTATTTGTGCCTAAGGCCGGCACAATTGACTAGATAGAAGATTATCATGCATAGTTCGCGGGATGCGCTTTCTCGTATTCCGCGAACTAGCAGTGCATTCAGTTTTTTGAAACTACAATCGTCCGGGGAAAAGGGGATTTCCATGGGGACTGAACTAAAAACTCGCGATGGAGCGACGTTTGGGGTGTACGCCGTGATCCTCGCAGTGTATTTCGTTATACCCGATATGGGCTATATCTCGCCAAGCCTGTCGGCAATTGGCGAACGGTATGGCGTTGATGCTGGCACGGCATCGTATCTTTCCACCATCGTCTCGCTTACGCAGATCGTCTCAGCGCTCGTATGCGGAGTTATTGCTGGAAAGTACGTTAGTCGAAAGGTGCTTTTATCCATTGCTGTGACGGGAATGGCTGTATTTGGTGTCTTACCCGTTTTCTTCTCTCCCGAAACGGTGCCATTCGAGATTCTTATGGCGGATCGTGCTGTGTTCGGATTATTCTTGGGCTTTCTGCAGCCTGTAATATTCGCCTTTGTTGCAAATGTCTTCCGTGACGAAGATAGGCGTGCGACGGCTTATGGGATAGGCAATGTTTCTTTTAACGTTGGCGCAGTCTTTGCCTCATCGGTTGGCGGAATATGCGTTGGTATTGGGTGGAATACTGCTTTTTGGCTGTACTTGATTGGTTTAGTTGTTCTCGTTTTCGTCCTAGTCTTTTACAAAGAGCCCCTTTCGGAAATCCCTCAAGAAGAAAAGGCGGAAAAAACCAAGATTACGCCCCTTGCTTGGTTTTACATGTCGGTAATTTTCATCGCGATGGTTTTCGATTATCCGTTTTTTACCGTATTCATTAGCGCTCTTATCGATCATGGTATTACCAATGGTGTCGTTGGTGGTCAGTTGCTCTCGTTGTTTACTCTGGTTGGGATATTCGTCTCAGCTGGGTTTGGCTTTCTTTTCAAGCACCTTCGGTTTAAGGTGCTGCCTCTGGCCTGCCTCATGTGCGCGCTTGGCATGCTCCTCATTTTTGTAGGGATTGGTTTTTTGGAATCGTTGCCGCTAGTAATCATTGCGGTCGTGATTTTGGCAGCAGGTCATATGGCGATTACTGTGGGGGCGCCGCATCATGTAAGCATTAGCTGTACGCAGGCTGTTGCTTCGGCGGCACTGGCATATACCGCTGTGGCGATGAATCTGGGCGGCTTTGTCTCTAGCCCGTATGTCCAGGCTGTAGCTTCATTCTCGGGAACTGGCGACTACGAGCTTGTGTTCCTCGTCAGCGCTATTGCGATGGCGGTATTTGCATTCATCGTTAATGCCGTGGCGAGAAAAAAGAGGAGTGAATAGCTATGTGGAATTATGGTAGCACGGCCGTTGTCCGGTATGTTGGAACGCTCTCTGACGGCTCTGTCTTCGACAGCACAGAGGGGCTTGATCCTCTAGAATTTCAGCTAGGGTCAGGCAGTGTGATTCATGGATTCGATAACGCTGTTCGGAATATGGAAATTGGCGAGTGCTCGACTATAACGATTCCCTGCAAAGATGCTTTTGGGGAGTATAGCGCTGAGCGGGTTGAACATGGTCCCATGTATGCTATCCCCAATGCAAAAGATATTGAAGTTGGTAAGCTATTCTACTTTGTCACTGAAGAGGGGCTAAAGTTCCCGGCGCGGGTTACTTCGATTGACGAAGGTATGGCGACGATTGATTTTAATCACCCTCTTGCCGGAGAAGACCTCACTTTCGAAATCGAGCTACTTGATGTGAGAGGGTAGCAGGCGATTTTTTCATTGCGCTCTTAGCGGGGCCATGCCGTTATTCTCGCTGTACGGCATGGCCCCGCTTTTTTGGAGTGTGCCAAGCGAATGCACGACTCGCATTTCGGCCCATTGTCTTGCTGCGGTTGCCCGTCACTCCTTTTCGATGATCACGGCGTTTCCGTTTGCGGTAACACAGAAGACGTAGGGGAGATAAAGCGTTCCACCGCTGGCGTTGACCGTTTCGGGCTCCAGCGTTATGTAGTCGAAGTCTACGCCGATGACGGCATTGCAACCAAGATCGTAAGCTGCCTCCTTGAGCTCTTTCAACGCTTGGCGGCGTATCTTTACGAGGGATGCGCTTAAGGCATCGCCGACGTTCGTGGCAGTTGCGAAGATGCCCTCGCGCCCACGGGGGATTTCGATTACATCGTCGCCTGAGATATACCCAGAGTATTTCGTAATTCGGTATCCGTCGAAGCTGAACCCGGAGGTAATGAGCATCTGAGCCATGGCGGCATTCTTCTCAGCATTTTCTCGCTCTTCCGCCTGCTTCTTCTCTGCCGCCGCTCTCTCTTTCGCTTTCCTCAACTCTTCGCGCTCGGCACAGTCTTCCTTGAATACCCTTATCAAATCGTCGAAATCGTAATCATCATCGATGTCGATGTCCAAGAATCCTTTGTACGATATGTCGTTCCTCTTCACGAACTCCTTCAGGTCTCCCTCGGGCACATGATAACGCCATGCAATTTGACTTAGCTTCATGCTGATCTCCTTTGTCTCAGTGTTAGAGGTACTTCAGCGCTTGTGTATTGCTGGGGTCGATGTCAAGCACCAGGTTGGCGTATTTGCGGGCGCGCGCGGGCTCCGCTTCGCACTTGGCGAGCAGTCTGGCCACGTCATCATCTAAAGCGATGTGAGTGCTAGCTTGTCTTGCCATGTCATCTTTCTCGAGAGCATATTTTGACCCACAGTAGCGGCATATGGCGGTCTTTCCCGTGTAGTCGAACTCGTTTCCGCCGCATCTTTCGCAAGTGATTAGCTTCATTATGATCCCTCTCGTGGGTAATTGACCTAGTAGTGACGAGCATCGTATCAGGCTAGAGATAATGTATCACAAGCGAAGAGCGCAGCGATCGGCGTTTGAAGGGGCAAAGTGCTCTGAAAAACTCGTTCTTAACACGTGATTCGTCGGTTCTTGAACTATAAAGTGTTCGTGCATTACAATATAGTTGTACATACGGAAAGTTGATTGGAGCGCTTATGGCAAGCTCGACTTTGACCATTCGCATCGACGAGGATTTGAAACGAGAAGCCTCCGAGGTGGCCGATTATTACGGTCTCGACCTGTCTTCCGTAACGCGCGCGTTTTACAAGCAGATGGTGAACACTCGCCGCATCCCCCTCACCTTCGCCCCTGAAGAGCCAAATGCCGAAAGCCTTGAGGCGATTCGCGAGGGCGATGCCTTCCTCTCTTCCGGCAAAGAGGGCCGCTACGATAACGGCGCGGATCTTATCGCAGCGGCGATGCGCTGATGGGGAGGTTAACGGCGGAATTCTCCGCCGCGTTCTCGCGCGACCTCAAAAAGAAGGCTCGTCGCCGCAATTGGAATCTCGCCGAGCTTCAGAACATCATCGATCTTATTCTTGAGAACTCGCCCGAGTCCATTGAGGCTCTTAAGCACCGGCACAATATGCACCGGCTTTCGGGCAGTTGGGCAGGCAGAAGCGAATGCCATGTCGCAAACTCGGGCGACTGGCTTGTTATCTGGTCGTCAAATGACAGCGTCGCCTTTTTCGAGCGCACCGGTAGCCACGACGAACTGTTTAGATGAGCCTTGGCGGCTTTATTTCGGACCGCGGGCCTTTTCTGCGCAGGACCATTCCCCAGCTGAGCCAGCTGGGGAATGGTCCTGCTTTGCGGAGCGCATTTTCAAGGGGGGGGGACCTGCCAGTATTTGGGCGGTTTTCATCAACTTGGGCGGTGCGCGCGGGAGGGAAGGGAAGGCGGCACGCGATCAGGCTTCATTGACCTGGCCTTATGTTTTGCGTTCCCCGTGGCCGTCTCCCTCGAAGGGCAGATGACCCTCTCTAGGGGCCTCCCGTTGATGAAAACCATTCGATTTCTGGCAGGTCTCCCTGAGATTTGTGCTCATCCAGGAAGTGGGAGAGCGCGAGACAAATCGCCCGACCCCCGTCTCAGAGATTACGCTTGTTTTGCTCGCTATATCTGGCTAGCGCAGCATCTCGGTTTAGGCGTTGTGGCTGTAGTACTGTTTGGCGAAGCTGAAGCTTGCTAGCTGCTCATGAAACGGCCCGGGGCAATCAATACTCCGGGCCCTTGTGGAGTGTCGCCTGGTGCACGAAGGGGGATACTTTCCCAGGCGATATGAGGGGAGCTATGCTCGTGCTATGCCTTGCAGGTATATGGTCCGGGGACGAAGAGCACCTGGTTGGGCTTCTTGTCAAGCTCTTCGACGAGCTGGTCGATAGGCCCGTACTTCATGACGCCGGCGAGGCAATGATGCACGCATGTCGGCAGCTTTCCTCCCGCCGCTCGCTCTGCACAGAGATCGCACAGGGAAGTCGGGGTCGGGATCTTATTCCAATTGACCGTCTTCTCGTCAATTTCCCAAGGTCCCTCATCAAGCACGCGGATGCCCCATTTTCCGGTGCCGAACCCGTGCTCTTGCTTGCAGGCGATCTCGCAGGACTGGCATCCGGTGCAGAACTCGTAGTCAATCAGAAGTCCGTTTCTCATATCTCGGCGCTCCTTACTTCGCGATCTTTTCAACTTTGCAGATAAGGCACTTGAACGGCGCACCAAAGCCAAGCTTGCCGACATTTTTGTGCGGGACAAGCTCATTGATGTTGGAGCGCCACACGCCGAACAGGTGCGGCTCCTCCCCATCTTCTTCGGGGAACCAGAAGCCGTGCTGCGCATGGACGACGCCCGGCTTCACGACAGGAACAACCCTGGCCTTCAGCTCGCATTTGCCAAACTGGTTCTCAACGTTGACCCACTCGCCATCGGCGATGCCGAGCTTGGCGGCATCCTTCGGGTGAATCTCGAGCAGCGGATCGGGATTGAGCTCGCGAAGCAGGGGAATCTGCTTGCCCTCGGAATGGAAGTAGGCGTAAGTGCGCGCGCCCGTGGTGAGAACGAACGGGTACTCATCCATAAGCTCCGGTGTCGACACGGGTGACTGCTGCGGCTCTTCGTAATAAGGCAGCGGATCTTCGCCGAACTGGCGGAACATCGTGGAATACAGCTCGATGCGGCCCGTCGGCGTGTTGAAGCCAGGCTGTCCGTCGGGGCGCAGGCGTCCGGTCTCGTACTTGCGGTAGTTGACCTCGCGCTGGAAAACGACCTTCTCTTTGAGCTCATCGTAGGTCATGCCGCAGTTGCCCATGCGGAACTCGGCCCTGAACTCCTCGAAGTTGGCGAAACGCGTATAGGTGCTAGGGTTAAGTCGGGTACCGAGCTCATATTGAATCTCAAGGTCGCCCTTCGTTTCGCCAACTTTAACCGCGTCAACCACGGAGCCGAGCATGTTCGGCGAGGCGCCGTAATGGGTTCCGACCATGGACTGGCGCTCTGCGAACGAGGCGATGGGGAGAATGACGTCGGCGCAGCACTGGACTGTTGGCGTAATCCAGCAATCGGCCGCAAAGACGAAGTCGAGCTTCTGCATCGCATCGTGCCAGCGCTTCGGTTGCGCGGCACACGTGCCTGCAAGGAGGTTCGTTGAGGCGATGAAGCCGCCGTGGATTTCGTACGGCACGCCCGTCTCCATGGCTTCAAGCGTCAGGTCTGCGTGCGAGTTCAGCACCATACCGACATAGGCGGGGTATTCCTTAAGGCCGATGATCTTGTTTTGCAGCTCTGCTCCGAGCTCCTTCCAGCCGAAGCCGAGGTCGCCGAGGGAGTCGTTTACGTCTCCAAGAAGCTGGCCGCCGGGAATGTCCATGTTTCCAGTGATGGCCTCAAGGGACAGGATGCAGTGTCCTGCCTGGGCTCCGTTGGCCTTCTGGTCGATCGCAAGGCCCCAAAGGATTGCGGCATTGCTCGCGTTCGCATACATGCGTGTTGCGCCATAGATGTCCTCGACATCGATTCCGCAGATTTCCGCTGCTTTCTCGGCAGGCATGGTGGCGACTCGCTCCGCCAGCTGTTCGAAGCCGTAGCAGAAACGATCGACGAAGTCGTGGTCGTACAAGTCTTCCTGGATGATGATGTTGAGCATCGCCATGCCGAGCGCCGCGTCGGTGCCGGGGCGAAGGGCAAGGTGGTACGTTGCGCGTGTTGCAAGCCAATTGGTTCTCGGGTCGATAGAGATGAGCTTGCTTCCGCGCTTCATGCAGTCGATTACGGAGTGCCCGAAGAATCCGTCACCGTTCGACGGCAAGGGCTCTTTGCCCCACGCAACCATAACCTCGGGAACTTTATAGGCGGGATCTTCGTAGCGCCCTGCCAAGCCGCCTGCATAATCCATCTCGGGATACGTGACGCCGGCAACGTAGGTTGCAGCCGCGACGCGTGGGATATAGCATGCATAGCCCGACTGGGTATAGCAGGCATTGGGGGTGCCGATCATCGCCATGCCGTAAGGTCCGCACATAGGTCCGCCTTCTCGGCCGGTTCCGCCGAACACGACGATGGACTCAGGACCGTGCTCCTTCTTGATTCGGCTGATATTCTCCTCGATGATGTTGTAGGCATCTTCCCATGTGGTGCGTTCCCACTTGTTCTTTCCGCGGTTTTCCTTCGCGCGCTTCATCGGGTAGATGACGCGGTCGGGATGATAGGTGAAGTCAGGCAGCGTCAGGCAGCGCACGCAAAGGCGGCCTTGCGTGATGGGCTGGTTCTCGTCGCCTTCAACCTTTTCGAGGATGCCGTCTTTATTCACGTAGAATTTGACTCCGCATCCAACGGGGTGACATCCAGGCGCCGACCAAGCGCACCCGCGGGTGACGGTGTATCCATCCTCTTCCCATTGCCACGGCTTGCCTAGGTCGTTGGCGAACCCTTCGATTCCACTGTCGATTTTTGGTCTTGCTGTCATTTTGTTCTCCGATCCTCTCGTCTGAACAGCAAAATGGCAATTCGGGTTGCGGTTCATCCCCGAATTTCTTTCATGGGTTAATCTCGGTCGCGGACCTCAAGAAGATTGACCCAATACACGATGTCTTTTCCAGCGAGCGGATGGTTGAAATCAAGCGTCACGATTTGATTCTCGATGCTCACGACCTTTGCTGGAATCGGTTCGACATTCCGAGGGGATGTCCATCCGATCGTTTCTCCGACGGGAAGGTTCTCCCCGTTCGGGACTTTGTATGCAGGAAACTTTTGCACGGCATCCTCGTTGTATTCGCCGTACGCCTCCTTGGCGGGAAGCTTGATCGTTCGCTCTTCGCCGGGATTCATATCGAGAAGGGCATCGTCGAGAGCTCTCATTACCTGATGCCTTCCCAGCACGATCTCATACGGTTCCCCGTTGCAGTCGTCGAAGACCTCCCCATCAGGAAAGCTGCCCTTATAAAGGAAGCGCGCAATTTGTCCCTTTTGAGCCATGGTGTTCCTCCTCCTTTAGAAGGAAACGGACCTCTTTGGGTCCGTTTCCAGCAATGCGGTCTTTAGTGCCAACGTTGCGAGGTGAGGAAAAATCCCTCAACCGGTTTAACCTCGCTGTCGTCGTCGACGAGCGAAGCGGCAAGCTCTTCCGCGTTTCCGCAGATTTCGCTTACGGGGGCTTTGATCTCGTCAGCTTTCTCCGTCGTGGCTTTTTCCTCGGGGGCTTTAATCTCGTCTGCCATAGCGTCCTCCTTGTGTGTGCTAGGTTCGGGAACGACTATTTCCCTTGCCGGCATCCCGAAGGTTTTGCCCTTGGGTCCCTTCACCGGCTGATTCGATAGTAGTCTCAACTCAGCCCTGCGCCCATCGTATATGAGGTATGAGTTGGACGAGGGAATATCGGTCTTCACGAGCGATGGCTCGCCTCATCTCGCTTTTCCTATAGTGAAATCACGCTAAGAGAGGGGAGTGCGATGCAGCCAGGCGAAAATGCGAACCGAGAAGAATCAAGGTCGTACCAAAATCCAATTTTGATAGGAGTTGTGCTCCTTATAGCTGGAATCTCCGTTGCGATGATTCAATATAAGGTGCCAACGATTCTCACTGAGTTGATGGCACTATTCGCGATGGACGCGAAGGCTGCTTCTTGGCTTATGTCGATTTTCACGCTCATGAGCATCTTTGTGGCGTTGCCTGCGGGGTGGCTTGCTCAGAAATTCGGCGCCAAACGGATGATGATCGTTGCGTGCGGAATCGCCGTTGTCGGGTCGCTTATAGGCGTCGCATCGGGCTCGAGCGCGATCCTCATTTTCTCCCGTG
This sequence comes from uncultured Ellagibacter sp., assembly GCF_934617235.1. GTDB lineage: Bacteria > Actinomycetota > Coriobacteriia > Coriobacteriales > Eggerthellaceae > Ellagibacter. The sequence continues at coordinate 28,882 of NZ_CAKTTZ010000022.1, forward strand.
CTGTCGAGGGTATTGCGCTTACGGTGTTGACGACCTGCGGTCCTATTGTCGTGCAGAAATGCGTGAAGCCCGAAAAAATCGGCACGTCGATGGGCATTTGGGGAATCTGGGGTTGCCTGGGCTCGACCATTGCTGCGGTGATGACGCCAACGGTTTTCGAGGCGGTGGGTTTCAGCGGTCTTTGGATTCTGTTCGCTGCGATTTCGGCATGTGCGGCGATCTTGGTTGCAGTGATGATTCGCGTTCCGAAGGATGGGCAGGAGCGGGAGCCTGAAGTGTTGGAAAGCGGCAGCTCTCTTGTCGAAAAGCCTCGATACCGAGAGATTGTTACCAAGGATATTGCCCTCTTCTTTGTTGGCTTCGCCATCTTCAATATCTGTCTTTTGGCTATCCTTGCATTCGTTCCGACTATTCTGCAGATGCAGGGGTTCGATCCGACGCTCTCGGGACTTATCAGTACGGCTCCTATGCTTCTGTCCGTAATATCCTCCCCGCTGTTCGGGGTGATATCCGACAAGATCGGCCGCTGCAAGCCCCTTCTCGTCGCCGCGATGCTCGTTATGGGCCCGTGCACGTTCGTTCTCTATACGCAAACGGAGGCCTTGCTTTGGGTGGCGGTCGCCATCATGGGCCTGGTGGGAATGGGCGGCGTTGGGATGTTCCTGTCGGGCTATACCAAACTGCTGCCTCGTCCCGAGCTGGCCTCCATCGGCATGGGCGTGATGGTTCTCGTTCAAGGGCTCGGGCAGTTCCTCGGCACGTTCTTGGTGCAGATTCTCCTTGGCCCAACGCTTGAGAATTGGATGTTTGCCGGAATGGTTCTCATGGTTATGGGTCTTGTTGGCACGGTCTCGCTGCTGCTTTGCCGCTTGAGGTAACTGAAATATATACTCGCTTTTCTTTTCCCCCGCCGGCCGCATGTTCTCGTGCGGCTGGTTTTGTTTTTTGCGAAGAATGCCGCCTCGGTGCGATTTTGCGAAAAGTATGAGAGATTTCATCAGAGAGAATATGACCCTCATACTACTCGTACGATGGTTTTCGAGCTCTTTGCGGGCGTAAAGTCGAGTTGGGGATAGCATTTGAGAGGGAAAGGAGCGCTCTCATACCGGCGTCGATGAAGGGTCGTACTCATCGCCGACGCGAGGTGAATTGTTTGGAGTGGAGAATTATCGCTAGGGGGCAGGGGGGAAATCATGAGAGACGAGATTGTCGATGAGCATGAAATCAAGGAGAAGCCGATCGGTGCAGCCGAAGCAGACTTCGAGACGGTTCTTGTCGATGGGATTTTAGGCTTCGGCCTTTCAATGGGAAATGCAGTGCTCGTTTTGATCATGGTGTTCGTTCATGCACCATCTGCGATTGAGAGCAATATCGTTGCGATGTGCGTGGCGGCATTAACATGTCTGCTGCTTTTCGTCGGTTTAAAGCTCACCGATGCGTTCCAGCGAGCAGTTGGCAGAAAGATAATCCTCGTGTCGTACATGGTGAGCTTCCTCGGCGCTGCTGCATGCCTGATTCTTCGACTGCCGTACTTGTCGGTTGCGCTTGCTTCCCTAGGAACAGTTGCCGCTTCCTTTTTATATGGAAGGTATCTTGCCTCGCTGGCGAGAAATGCGCTCATGTTCGTCGTTGATTCGATTTTCATCTATGTCGGCATCATGATGCTCGTGGCTTCGCAGGCGGAGTTCTTGCTTTCTTCGGCGCTTCTCGGAACGCTGTGCGTGGTGTCGACAATTGTCTCGGTGGCTTTCACTAAGAAGAATCATCCTTATGCCGACTTCGTCTCAGCGGAAGATTCGAAGCGTCGGAGCATAAAGCTTAAAGGAAACAACCATACGCTTCTGCTGATCGGGTTCATGCTCTCTGCAGTTCTCATTGCGTTTTCGCTTGATTATCCGAAAGAAATAATCACGTTGGCGATTGGCATTTCGATTGGCGTCGCCGGTTTTTTGTCCTTGCTCACGCGGCAACTTGACGAGAGGGTGTACAAGGAGTGGCTGAAGAAAAGCATGGCATTCTCGGCTGTGTTGCTGCTTCTTCCCTTCCCCGTTGTCCCTGAAGCGGTTTGCCTTGGTCTTATCTGCCTCTATACTTGCTTTGTCTGCCTTAACATCATCGTCCTTGTGAACGCTGTCGTCGAGACGACCCGATTCGATATGATTTCTCCGATTTGGCTTTTCGGAAAGCACGGAGCTACCTTTTTTGGTGGAATCGCCATTGGCGCCGCGGTTTGCGTGCTGGGAGCCCTTGCCGGCAGTTATGTCGATCCGCAGATTGCTCTGTATGGGTCGATTGTCGTTGTCGTCGTGTTCTGCTCGTGGATGCAGATTTCCGTGAACTATCAGATTTACCCGTTCGAGCCCGTCATCGAAGAGAGCGAGGACGAGGAAACGAGCGTGCAAATCGAGCAGGAGGGAAAGCGCAAGCTTGTGTGGCAGCGCAAGATCGAGGCGGCATGCGAACGATACAAGCTCTCCCCACGCGAAAGAGAGGTTTTGCGCATTCTCCTGAAAGGGCGCGATGCGAAGTACATCATGGACCAGTTCTATATCTCTCAGTCCACAGCCAAGACCCATATCTACAATATCTATCGGAAGTTTGGGATTCACTCCCGACAAGACCTCTACGATTTCATCGAGGACATTGAATTGACCGAAGATGAGTAGATAGCGTTCATTGCATCTCGACGCTTCTCGGGCCCTTCGCTTTGTTGCGGAGGGCCTTTCTGTTTGTGCGAGAACCCTTCTAGACCGCTTGTCGTAATCTGGCTGGGCGAAAGCATCGGGACTCTTTGGCTCGCTTGCTGATACTCTGAATTATGAGGTTCTGACCTGGGAAAACATTCATATGAAACCATCGAACTTCCTCGTCTCGGACATAAAGTATGAGGGTATTTCGCGGTTTAGAGCGATTTCCTCACTTGCGTACGATTCCTCGCCACCGCCTTTGAAGCGTACTTTCTCGGTAGACGTTATGTTCCCGTCGAAATGTGCGTGTTGGAGGCTTGGAGGGAGCCTTCTTCCGACCTACGAGCGCGGTCTTTCTCGCACAGCAATCTTGGTTTTGCGTGGCTCGGATTGCGAAAGGCAGCGTGCGAAGCCCCAGAAAGGAGTCTTACGCAATCAACGGTCGCTCACTTTGCTTGAGGGGAGCTTCGAACTTGCTGAAAGGCGAAGCGGAGCGAAATGGCGAAAGCCGAAGACAAGAAAGAGGAGAGGGCATGAAGATTTTCAAAGGTCAAGGCACTGCCGATCTGGGCAAGCCGTGGCGCTTCGAAGAAGACGGATTGACCGTCACCCGTGGATGCGCATGGTCGCCTCCCGGATGCCATCCTACTGGTTGCGGCATCAAGACCTATGTGAATGATGCTGGCGAATTGGTGAAAATCGAAGGTGATGAGAACCATCCCATCACGAACGGTCGACTTTGCGTGCGTTGCCTGACTATGCGCGACTTCGTTTACAACCCCGATCGAGTGCTCTATCCGATGAAGCGTGCTCGCGAAGATCGTGGCAAGAACAAATGGGAGCGCATCACGTGGGATGAAGCCTTTGATCTGCTTGCCGAGAAGGTTGACTATTACAAGAAGACCTACGGTGCGGAATCTATCCTTATCATGGGCGGAACCGGTCGCGAGGGCGGCCCGATGCTTCCCGCGTATGCTCATTCCGCGATCGGCACCCCGAACGATTGCTACACTCAGTCGGGTTATTCTTGCTATATTCCGCGCGTTGCGGGTACCACGTATGTCCTTGGCGCCACGTATCCCGAGATGGATTATGCAGGCGGCTTGCCCGGCCGCTACGACGACCCCATGTTCAAGCTTCCTGAGCTCATCGTCTTTTGGGGTAAAGAGCCGCTGCCGTCGAACGGCGACGGTCTGTTCGGTCACGCCGCCATCGACATGATGCGCCGCGGTTCGAAGCTCATGAGCATCGACCCTCGCGTCAACTGGGTGTCGACGCGCGCCGATTGGCACCTTCGCCTGCGTCCTGGTACAGATGCGGCGCTCGGTATGGCGATGCTGAACGTCATCATCTCCGAAGATCTCTACGATCATGACTTCGTTGAGCGTTGGACGTATGGCTTTGACGAGCTCGCCGAGCGCGTGAAGGACATGCCCGTCGAGAAGGCGGCTGAAATCACCGGCGTGGATGCCGATCTCATTCGCGAGGCTGCTCGCGTGTACGCAAACGCGAAGCCTGCCCAAATCGCTTGGGGCCTTGCTATCGACCAGAAGTCTAACGGCGTTCAGGCTGGTCATTGCATCCTTGCTCTCGAAGCTATCACGGGCAATATCGATGTTCCCGGCGGTCAGCTGATCGGCGATGTCAACGATGGCCTCGAGCTTGGCTTCGGTTGGCAGAACCTCGGGCCTGAGCTGCAGAGCAAGATTCTCGGCATCAAAGAATATCCGGCTTACGTCGGTCTTGTTCTCGCGTCCCAATGCGACATGGTCCTCGATGCTCTCGAGGCGGGCGACGATGCCCAGTACTATCCGTTCAAGATGGGCGGTTTCGAGGATACGAACTTCCTTGCAGGCACGTGCGCGGCTCAGCCGAAGCGTTGGCACGACGCGATGGTGAAGAACCTTGAGTGGTGCTTCGGCATCGACGTGTGGATGACTCCGACGATCCAGGCGTGCTGCGAGCTGTTCCTTCCCCTGTCGACCACTGTCGAGCACGACACCGTCGTCTATACGCATTACGGCGCATCGCCCATCATGGCAGGTGCCGTCAACAAGGCGATCACGGTTGGAGAAGGCAAGGGCGATTGCGAGATCATGTACGAGATCGGCAAGCGTTGCATGCCTATCAACTACGATAAGTTCGAGAACTACTATGAGTTCCTCAACTACTATCGCCTCAACAACAAGCAGACCTTCGAGGAGCTTCGCGAGGAAGTCGTCCACCAGAAGATCGAGACGCTTTCTTATAAGAAGTACGAGACGGGCAAGCTTCGTCCCGACGGGCAGCCTGGCTTCAATACGCCGACGGGCCGCGTCGAGCTGTACTCCACAATGTTCCGCCAGTTCGGCGAGGATCCCCTTCCGTACTACATGGAGCCCCAGCTCTCGCCTGTATCGACGCCCGAAATCGCTGAGAAGTATCCGCTCGTCCTCACAACGGGCGCGCGCACGTACTGCTACTTCCACTCCGAGGGCAAACAGATTCCCTATCTGCGCGAGATGAACCCCGATCCGCTGATCGAAATCAACCCCGAGGATGCGCTGAAGTTCGGTGTCACCGATGGCCAGTGGGTTGAAGTCGAGAATCCGTTCGGAAAGGTTGTGCTGAAGGCGAAGGTCAGTCAAATCGTGAAGCCGGGCGTCGTCCATGCGCAGCACGGCTTCTGGTTCCCCGAGAAGGACGCGGAAGAGCCGAGCCTGTACGAGGTGTGGCGCTCGAACATCAACGAGCTTGTCCCACACAAGTACATCGGCAAGCTGGGCTTCGGTGCACCGTTCAAGTGCCTGCTCTGCAGCGTGAAGCCGATTGCTGAGAATTACGACACGGACATGATGGAAGTTTGGGATCGTTTTGGAAAGCTGGTGATCTAGATGGCGGCGTACGGATTGCTCATCGATTACGAATTCTGCACGGGCTGCCAGTCTTGCGAGGTCGCCTGCAAGGAAGAGCACAAGATCCCCGTGGGGCAGTGGGGCATCCGCGTTCTCGACGATGGACCATGGGAGTGCGAGGACGGCAAGTTCAACTGGAATAAGATTCCGACCCCGTCCCGCCTTTGCGACCTTTGCGCGGAGCGAACCGCGAAGGGCAAGCAGCCGACCTGTGTGCACCATTGCCTCGCTGGGGTAATGCAGTACGGAACCGTTGCTGAGCTCGCTAAGGAACTTGAAGAGAAGCCTAACCAAGTGCTCTTCGTTCCGAAGCCCTACAAGTATTAGTTCGGCAAGCTTCTGAGGACATGACCATGGCGGGCTTGCGATTGCTGGCCCGCCAGAGGAATGGGGGAGTCATGGGGAATGCAGACGGAAAGCGGCAGCTGGAGGATTGCATTGAGAACTACGGGATGCTATCGAGGCTTTTCCGGCTCGAAGCGGACAAGGGCCTTCTTCAGGATATGATCGACAGTCCTTGCGTGGATGAGACGGGAAACACCATGTTCGATAACGGGTATGGGAAGATGCGCTCGTTTCTCAATTCGATTACCGATGTTGCCCGCGCAAAGTCCGATTTGGCCATTGACTTCTCCCTCGTGTTCCTTGGGTACGGCGTCGACCCCGATAGTGCTGGTGCCGCCCGTGCCCGTGCAGCATATCCCTATGAGTCGTTCTTCCGGACGGGAAGCAAGGTTCTTGGCGGGGAGCACTGCTCGGAGGTTTCGAGTGCATACAGAGCCCGCGCATTTATGCCGACCAAGACAAGGATCATTGCAGAAGATCACATAGCCTGCGAACTCGAATTTCTGCAGTACCTGGCAAGTTTGGAGAGGGACGCCGTGCAAGACGGGGACGAGGTTTCGGCGGCCAAGGCCCGCAGGGACAGCCTCGCTTTTCTTCGGTCCCATCTCCTTTCGTGGATTGGTGACTTTCGCAACGAGATTGAAAAACATGCGGATACCTCGTTCTACCTGGGCCTTTGCGAGATGACGCAAGGGTGGCTCGAAATCGATGAGGAGGCGCTGCAAGAATCTTTGGATAGGGAAGGGGGATGCGATGACTAGCGGTATGGGGCCAGACGGCCGCGGATGGGGCGCCAAGGAGGTCGAGTACGATCTCGGCTTCGGCGGCCCAGGTAAAAGCGTCGTGATCAACATCACCCGTTCGATCGACGTCCGGATTATGGATGAGGAGAACTACTGCAAGTACAAAGCCGGCGAAAGCTGTGCTGCTTTTGCGGGGCGTCTTCATTCATCGCCGTATCGGTTCCCGCTTCCCCGCGATTCGAAGTGGCATGTCGTCATCGACCCTTCGACCTATTCGGGGATAGCGGAATTCAACGTTCGGCTAATGAACGATGAATTGTTGGACAACTAAGAAGGCAAGGCTAGATGACTGGCCTTGAAAAAGAAAGAGGGAGAGTGAACCATGGAATTAAGTGATTACAAAACAGCTCCCGTCGTAAAGCTGGATAGTCTTTCCGACGTGAACGACATCGGCAAGCCTTGGCGCTATGAAGACGACAACATGATCGTTACCCGTACCTGCCCCTGGTCTCCTCCGGGATGCCATCCGGTCGGCTGCGGCCTCAAGCTTTATGTTGATGAGAACGGCAAGCTCGTTCACGTCGAGGGCGACGAAAACCATCCTGTCACCCAGGGCCGTCTCTGCCCGAGGTGCATCACGCTTAAGGATTACGTGTACAGCCCTGCTCGTATCATCAAGCCGATGAAGCGCGATCGCGCGGACCGCGGCAAAGAAGATGCATGGGTCGAGTGCTCTTGGGACGAGGCGTTCGCAATCGTCAAGGAGAACTACGAGCGCATCTGCGAGCAGTATGGTCCCGAATCGATCATCGGCATGTCCGGCACCGGCCGCGAGGGCGGCACGATGTCGCTGTATCCGACGATGGTGTTCGGCACTCCGAACTATTGCTACATGCAGTCGGGCTACGCATGCTATACTCCCCGCCTTGCGGCGGCGGCCTATATCACGGGCACGACGTACTCCGAGTGGGATTACTCTGGTGCTCTGCCGGGCCGCTGGGACGACGAGCGCTACGAGCTGACCGAGGTCATCGTCATGTGGGGCAAGGCTCCTCTTGAGTCGAACCCTGACGGCTTCTTCGGCCATGCCGTTGTCGACGCGATGCGCCGCGGAACCCGTCTTATCCAGATTGACCCGCGCATCAATTGGCTTTCTGCCCGCGCCGATATCCATCTCCAGCTGCGTGCCGGTACGGACACCGCCCTTGCGATGGCAATGCTCGACGTCATCATCAAGGAAGACCTTTACGACCACGACTTCGTCGAGTACTGGTGCTATGGCTTCAACGAGCTGGCTGAGCGCGTTGCGACCATGCCGGCGGAGAAGGCTGCAGAGATTTGCCAGGTTCCTGTCGAGAAGATCTACGCGGCAGCGCGCATGTACGCGAAGGCGAAGCCCGCAGCGATCATGTGGGGCCTTGCTGTCGACCAGAAGACCGACGGCATGCAGAACAGCCAGTGCATCATCGCTTTGCAGGCGATTACCGGCAACCTCGATCGTCCCGGCGGTCAGTTGATGCCCGGCTCCGATTCCGGCCACAACGAGCTTGGTTTCGGGTACAAGGAGTGCATCCCTGACGAGGTCTTCCAGAAGATGATCGGCCTCGATCAGTATCCTGCTTACTGCAACATGATCCTCAACTCGCAGGTTGACTTGATGCTCGAGTGCTTGGAAACCGACAAGCCGTATCCCATTCGCATGGGCTTCTACATGGGCGACAACGCGCTTTCCAACTGCGCGATGGAGCCGAAGCGCTGGCATGACGCGCTTATCAGGGCGCTCGAGTTCTGCATCGGCATCGACACGTTCATGAACGCGTCGATTCAGGCCACGTGCGATCTGTTCCTCCCCATCGCGACGGTTGCCGAGCGCGAGGGCACGGTCTTCACCCACTATGCTCCTTGCACGGTGACGGCTGGCTTCATGCACAAGGCTGTCGACTGCGGAAACCTCCCCTCCGACATGGAGCTCGCCTACCGTCTGGGCAAGTACCTGCATCCGGAGCGCTTCTCGAAGTGGGCCAACGAGCATGAGCTCGTCGAGGCGTTCCGTCTTGGCGTCGAGGACCATGGCGAGACCTTCGACCGTGTTTCCCAGTGCGTCGTCGCTCAGGTTCCTATTGAGTACTACAAGTACGAGAAGGGCCTCATGCGTCCCGATGGTCAGCCCGGCTTCGCAACTCCGACCGGCCGCGTCGAGCTGTGGTCGACCGCTTACAACCAGTTCGGCGACGATCCCCTGCCGTACTACATCGAGCCTGAGTTCAGTCCGATCGACGAGCATCCCGAGATTAAGGAAGAGTACCCGCTCGTCCTCACCACGGGTGCGCGCGTCACGGCGTTCTTCCACTCTGAGGGTCGCCAGATTCCCTATCTGCGCGAGCTCAACCCCGATCCGCTGCTCGAGATCAACCCGGTGACGGCTCAGGAACGCAATATCGCTGACGGCCAATGGGTGCGTGTTTGGAACATGTTCGGCGAAGCGCTCATGAAGGCGAAGGTGACCGAAGCGGTGGACGAGAAGACCGTCCACGGCCAGCATGGATGGTGGTTCCCCGAGGAGAGCGGCGACGAGCCCAATCTGTACGGTACCTTCCGTTCGCAGATCAACAACCTTTGCCCCAATGGCCATATGGGCAAGCTCGGCTTCGGCGCGCCCAACAAGTGCATGTGCTGCAATGTTGAGCCCATCGCTGAGTCGTACGACACGGACATGAATCTCATCTGGGAGAAATTCGGAAAGCTGGTGTAGAAGATGACGACTTACGGACTTTTGATCGATTACGAATACTGCACTAACTGCGGCTCTTGCCAGGTCTCTTGCAAAGAGGAGCATGGCTACCCGGTGGGTAAGACGGGCATCTCCGTCCATGCCGACGGGCCGTGGCGCATCGACGACGACAACATCAACTTCAACTACTTCCCGCTGCCGACCGATCTGTGCGACCTGTGCGCAGAGCGCACGGGAAAGGGCAAGGAGCCGCTGTGCGTGCACCATTGCCTCGCGAACGTTCTTTACTATGGGCCTGTTGAGGAGCTCGCGAAGAAGCTCGAGGATAAGCCCAAGCAGATGCTGATCGTTCCCCAGTTCATGCCTCGTGAGGCAAAGGGCGAGTTCGTCCACGTCGAGAACGAGCTTGACCACCGCAAGGCTGCTCATATCGAGGTTGAGGGCACGGGGTCGTCGACGTTCGGCGCGCATCGCCATGACGCGAAGGTTGGCGAGTACAGCGAGGACGCCGTCTAATCGCGATACAGTTTTAAGATGGCTGTGAGTCTGGCAATGCTCGCAGCTAAGGGGAGGCGCGAAACATGGAGTCAACCTCGTGCGGAGGATGGCCTGTGAAGTAGCGCCTCTTTTTATGTTCCTGCAGGTGATTGCTTGCGATGGAGCAAAGCGTGGCAACGCAATCGCATTCTCGATTTGAAGGAGGCAGCATATGCCCGCTTTCAATGATTACGAGCACGTGTACAAATCTCTGTCATTGGGCAGAACAACTCTTAGGAACCGTATTATCTTTTCGCCGATGGTCTGCGATTATGCTGACAGCATCGGTCAGCCGACCCAAGGCTATATCGACTTTATCGAAGAGCAGGCGAGAACCGGTGTGGCGCTTGTCAACGTCGGCGCGACGCCGGTCAATTGGGATACCGCTCCCGACTATCCCGCCGAGCTGGACGTTACTCAGGACAATAAGACCAACGGGCTCGTCCTTCTTGCTGATGCGGCACATAGGCACGGCGCAAAGATATCAATCGAACTTGTTCATGCGGGTCGAGGCGTTCATCCCGAGCTTATTAAGAGCAAGTGGGCCCTAGCACCGTCGAATTTCCCCATCCCCGGGCAGTATCCCTATATCAAAGAAATGGATCAGCACGATATCGAGGAGACGATAGCGTGCTACGTCGATTGCGCCAAGCGTTTGAAGCGCGCGCAGTTCGACGGTGTTCTCGTCCATGCCGCGCACGGCAATCTTCTCGGGCAGTTTCTCTCCCCGTTGACCAACCGCCGAAGCGACTGCTATGGCGGATCTCTTGAGAACCGAAGCCGGTTTCCCCTGATGATTCTCAAGGCGGTCAGGGAGGCGGTCGGCGATGATTTCTTCTTGGACATGCGCATAAGCGGAGACGAAATGGTCGAAAGCGGCATGAAGATCGACGAGGTCATCGAGTTCATCAAGATGGCGCAGGAATACATCGATATGGTGAACATCTCGGCTGGCCTTATCGTCGACTGGCGCGCCCAATTCTTCACGATGCCCCCGTATTACCAGCCTCACTGTCTCAACGTTTCGCTTTCTCGGGCGGTTAAAGCGTGTCCTGATGTAACGATTCCCGTTACCGTTGTCGGTTGCATCACCACTATCGATGAGGCTGAGGAGATTATCGGAAGCGGCGCGGCTGATGCTTGCTATATGGCGCGCGCCCTGCTCGCCGATCCCGAGATGATCAAGAAGTCCTATCGAGGCGAGCCAGAGACCGTGCGCCCCTGTTTGCGCTGCTATTCGTGCGCAGATGGAGGGGGGAACCATATCTCGTGCGCAGTGAACCCGCAGCTTGGTCGCGGGCATCGCTATTGGGAGATTCGCCCTGCGCTTGAAAGGAAGAAGGTCGTTGTCATTGGCGGAGGCCCGGCTGGCATGATGGCAGCCCAGACTGCTGTCAGGCGTGGACATGACGTCGTTCTCTTCGAGAAAGAGGAGTCGCTCGGCGGGACTCTCAACGACATCAACAAGCTTTCTTTTAAGGAAGACCTGTTGAAGTACACCAATTGGATGGTGAATAGCACGCTAACTTGCGGTGCTGACATTCGCCTTGGTGTTGAGGCAACTCCCGAGGTGGTCATGCGGGAAAGCCCCGATGCGATAGTTGTTGCAACGGGTGCCGATCCCGTTCAAGTTTCGATTCCCGGCTTCGATCGCGAGAATGTTGTTTGGACGTTCAAGCGCATCGAGCAGCACGGCGTCGGCACCGCAGACGGCGAGCGCA
>NZ_CAKTTZ010000023.1 GCF_934617235.1 uncultured Ellagibacter sp.
GCATTCATTTCACAGGGAAGTTTCGCCAGCTCATCGAGGAATTCCTGCGTATTCTTCACCACCTTGGAGGGAATACCCGCATACTTCAGGCGCACCTGCATGTCGTTGCCGCGGATGCCCCCGGCAAACACGACGCAGCCCTCCTGTCGCGAAAGCTCCTCGAAGTCGATGTCCCACAGCCACGAGATGTCGTGGCCGTCGGCCTCTTTGTCGTTGATGAAGAAGGCGACCGCCTTAGGAGAAGCGTCCTTCTCGATGATCTTGAGGTTCTGGTTGAAGCCCGTGGGGTTCTTCGCGAGGTTGAGCAAGATGCTTCGCCCCTCGACGGAATAGCGCTGCAGGCGACCGTTTTTCGGGTCGAAGGACTCGATGGCGGCCTGGATCGCGTCGTTTCCGCAGCCCACAAGGTCGGCCGCAACGCCCACCGCAAGCAGGTTGTACACCATGTAGGCACCGCTGAATGCCGCGCGGATCGGCCTTGCAGGCGCGGCGTCGCCGGCCTTCGGCTGCGGGCGGGCGATGTCGAAGGAAAGCTCGCGCTCGCCAAGTTCCACGTTTTGCGCCGCGTAGTCAAGCTCGGAACGAGAGAAGCCGCACGTGGGGCAATGCCATGCGCCGAGCTGGCCATATTGACGGAAGTCGTACTCGAACATCGAGGAGCACAGCTGGCACATCGTAGCATCGGAGACCGTGTTCTGCGCAAGGCCCATGCTCTCGCCCACCCCGAATGCAATCTGACGCGTGCGCTCCCGTCCAGGCTGTTCAGACGCACGCTTGGCGATGGTTGCACACAAGGGGTCGTCGGCGTTGAAAACAAGGATGGTCTCAGGCGATGCGGCGAGCGCCTCGACGATGCTGTCCTGGATGCGATCGATTTCGCCGCAACGATCAAGTTGGTCGCGGAACAGGTTCAGAAGAAGCACGTAGGTCGGCTTGAGCTGCGGCGTCATCTTCTTCAACCACAGCTCGTCGGATTCGAAGACGCCCCAATCGGCCTCTTTCGCGTGAAGGAGCGCCGTCGATACGCCGGAATCGAGGTTCGCACCCGTTCGATTGCACACCACGCGGACACCCGAGCCTTCAAGGACATCGGCGAGCAGGTTGGTCACGGTCGTTTTCCCGTTGGTGCCCACCACCATGATCGAACCGCGAGTGAGCTTCCCCCGCAGATTCGCGAGCAAACGCGGGTCCACATAGAGTGCAATTTTCCCCGGAAAGTTTGCCGCAGGCCTGCGGAACACGTGCTTCAAACCCCACGTCGAGACGGAGCTTACGACTTGAGCTGCGGCAAATCTAATGGACATGGACACTCCTCGCAAACGCGGCGAACCTCTCGGGCAATATGCCCGCAATCGAATAGTACCGACAAAAGGGTACAACGGCTTTGAGCGATGCCGCCCGAGCGCGCGGAGAAACCAAAGAAAAAGGAGCCGCATTGGGGATAGCGGCTCCTTAAAGGGGCTTGCCGACAGGAACGAGGAGGGCGGCAAGCCAAAGGGGATAAGGGAGTGCAGCCGACGGTTTTGTAAGGAGGGGATAACACCGTCGGATGTTTCTCACTGGGATGATTGTAAGCGAGCACGACAAATCCCGGTGATTCGCATTCTGCAAGCGTTGTTGCAATATACGGAACAACCCCGTTCGCGATTACGGAACAGCCCGCCTACGAGAATGCGCTCACTCGCGCCCGCCATTGCGTGCGGGCATTTTCGAGCACAGAAAAGTCGGCGAGATAGGCCTGACAGCTCGCGAGCGCCTCTTTGCACGCCGTGAGCGTGCGGCCCGAAAGCGAGCGCCCGATGTAGGCGTTCACGTCGATGCCGGCATCGACGCCCTTGATCGGGAGATACACGACCTTGCTCGATCCGTATGCCCAGTTCGCGCTTGTTGAAATGCCGACGCTGTTCGAGGTTTCCACCTGGATGTACATCGAGTCGACGTCGCGGAAGCTGCGGACACGGCCCATCAAAAGGGAGGGTTCCGTCTCGAGCACCTTCCTCATCTGTCCCTGCAAGCCAGGGAAATCCTTCTCGCTTGGAAGGAGCAGGTCAAGACCCACAAGACGCGAAAGCTCGATGCCGTCGGCGCAATCACGCGCGAGGCGGCTGTTCGCCCGGACGACCACGCAGAATTGGTCGCGATACATAGTCGCAAGCTCATAACGCTGCTGATGGGGCGAATACACGTTGAGCATGATGTTGAGGTCGGCCTTGTTGTCGTCAAGCGCAGTGTAGAGCATCTTGTACGGCATACCCTTGAACTCGATTTCGATTTCCGGGTAATGCTCTTTCAAGTACGACGTGAATTGCAGGATGAACGGGCGCGCCGCGTTATGCAGATACCCCAAGCGCACCACGGGTTTTCCGCCTTCGTCAAGACGGGACATCTCGGCAAGCGCGGCGTTGTATTCAGAAAGGATGGCCTTCGAGCGATCGAGAAAAACACTGCCAGCCTCAGTGATGGCAACCGACTGTTTCGAGCGGACGAAGAGCTTGGCGCCGAGTTCGTCTTCCATAGCCGAGATGTGGCGACTGATGACTGACGGGCTCACGAAGAAATGGCGCGCAGTATCGCGGAAGCTCAGGTTCTCGGCGAGGTATTCGAATTCACGCAGATGCTCGATGTTCACGTTCACGCCTTTCCATTTTTCCGCAGCTCTCTTCATGTGCGCAACGTTCTTGTTAACCAGAGAGTATCAGAAAGGGTCTCCCTCTTCCCGATTGAAAAGCACAAACGAGAGTCTGCCTCGGTCGAATAATCATGCCTCCCGCACGTCTCCCGAGAAAACAAAACAGGCCGCCAGCTTAATGCCGACGGCCTGTAAGTTTCTGGAGCCAACGAGCGGATTCGAACCGCTGACCTACGCATTACGAGTGCGTTGCTCTACCAGCTGAGCCACGTTGGCAAACGAAAGAAGCGCAAGCTTCAGACGCGAAAACAAATAATAGCGAATCAGGCGCGCGAGCGCAAGAGGTTTTCTTAAAGCAACCTCTGATTCCCTCCTCGCGTCCCTCTGCCCTACCTCATCAGCTTCGTGACCGCCTCGGTGTAGGCAACCGGATCGTCCAGAGGGATACCCTCGACGAGGAGCGCTTGATCGTACAGAATGCCCGAGTACAGCTTCACCTTATCGTCGTCGCCCGCTTCCTGCGCCTTCTGCATAACCTCGAACACCGGGTGCTTCGCGTTCACCTCGAGCACGCGATGCGACTTCACCGCGTCTTCCTCCTCGGCGCTCTTCGGCGCGCCAGCGAGGATCTTCTCCATCTTGAGCGACACGCCGCCTTCGGTGGTGATGTAGGCGGGGGCGTCGGTTTGGCGCGTGGACACCGCAACCTTCTCCACCTTGCCATCGAGCGCGCTCTTCATGGCCTCGAACAGGTCCTTGTTGGACTCGGCCGTCTCCTCGGCTTCCTTTTTCTCCTCGTCGGATTCAAGGCCGAGGTTCTCGCCACCCACGTTCTTAAGCGGCCATGCGGTGAGCGAATCGGGATCGGCCGCGTCGGGCACAGCGTAATCCGACATGGCCATCATGCAGAATTCGTCAACGTCCTCGGGGCACAGCAGCACGTCGTAGCCCTTCGCGAGCACCGTCGTCACAATCGGCAGCTGCGCCATGCGCTCAACGGAGTCGCCCGTGGCATAGTAGATAGTTTCCTGATCATCGGCGGCGGCCTTCACGTATTCCTTGAACGTGATCATCTTCTTCTGCTTGGCCGAATAGAAGAGAAGCAGGTCGCCCAGCACGTCTTTCGCCGTGCCGTAAGAAGTGTAGAGGCCGTACTTCATGCCGCGACCGAAGTTCTCGAAGAACTTCTCGTAGCCCTCGCGGTCCTTGTCGAGGAAATTCTCCAGGTCGGACTTGACCTTCTTCTCCACACGGCGGGCGATGGCCTTCAGCTGGCTGTTGTGCTGCAGCGTCTCGCGCGAGATGTTGAGCGTGAGGTCCTGCGAGTCGACGATGCCGCGAACAAAGTTGAAGTAGTCGGGCAGCAGGTCTTCGCACTTGTCCATGATGAGCACGTTGGAGCTGTAGAGCGCGAGACCCTTCTTGAAGTCCTTGCTATACAGGTCGTACGGGGCGCGGCTCGGCACGAACAGCAGCGCGTCGTAGGTCAGTGCGCCCTCGGCATGCAGCGAAATCGTACGCGCGGGGTCAGCGAAGTCGTGGAAGTTCGTCTTGTAGAACTCGTTGTACTCCTCGTCGGCCACGTCGGACTTCTTGCGCTTCCAAATGGGGATCATCGAGTTGATCGTGTCAGTTTCGGTGTAGGTCTCGTACTCGGGCTTGTAGTCGTCGCCAGCGTCTTCGGGCTTCGGCTTCTCGCGCGTCTTGGAAACTTCCATCTGAATGGGGTAGCGCACATAGTTGCTGTAGCGCTTGATCAGGTCCTTCAGGCCGTACTCGGAAAGATAGGTGTCGTAGTTGTCCTCGTCGGTGTTCTCCTTCAGCGTGAGGATGACGTCGGTACCGTGGTCGGCGCGCTCAGCCTCGCTGATGGTGTAACCTTCCACACCGTCGGATTCCCACGCCCACGCCTCGTCGTTGCCAAACGCGCGGGAAACGACGCGCACCTTGGAGGCGACCATGAAGCTGGAGTAGAAGCCGACGCCGAACTGGCCGATGATGTCGATGTCGTCGCCCTGCTGCTCGGCGTTGTCGGTCTTGAACGCCTGGGAATCGGAATGCGCGATGGTGCCGAGGTTCTTGTCGAGCTCGTCTTTCGTCATGCCGATGCCGTTGTCGGAGATGGTGATGGTGCGGGCATCCTTGTCGAACGCCACATGAATGGCCAGCTCATCCTTGGAAAGCTGCACGTCGGAGTCAGTCAGGCTCTTGAAATAGAGCTTGTCGACGGCGTCGGACGCGTTCGAGATAAGCTCGCGAAGGAAGATCTCGCGATTGGTGTAGATCGAGTTGATCATGAGGTCGAGCAGTTTCTTGCTCTCTGTTTTGAATTTCTTCATAGCGTGTCGCTTCCTGTTCTCGAAAGACCGCTTTGGCACTTTGCTTTGGCAGTCCCCGTCTTTGAGTGCTAAATGGCATTGTAACGACGCGATACCTCATGTCAAGTAATCTAAGTGCGATAGACTCAACTTTTCGCAATTGCTTATCGTTCAAATTTACTTTAGAATTATTTTGCATCGATACTCATTTTTTACGCAAGGAAATACTAAAGTGAAGTACGAACTAACTGAGAAAAAAGCTGCTGAGATCCTCGGCATTTCCGAAAGCCGCGTTTCCCAACTCGTGAAAGGCAAGCTGCTCGATGCCGTCACCATCAATGGCAGAGTCCGTATTTCGCGAGAGTCAACCGAACGATACCGCAGCGAAGCCCGCAAAACCGGCCGTCCCCCGAAGACCTCCTATGCGACCGTGTCCCAATATACCCTCATGAACGCAAGCCACGAGATTGCCTCTGTGCTCTTCGACTCCGCGGCCGACGAGCCCCTTTCCGTATCCGAGGTAATCGACCCTACATACGCACCCATAGGCGTGCTCACTCGCGGGGGCAATCCGAAACGAAGAGTTCTCAATAACTGGTGGCTTCATCGATCTGTTCCCCGAACGCGCCCAGGGATTGAATCAAAGCTCGCCCAATCGGGGCTCAATACACCAAGCAACCTTGCAATAAAGAGCATGGGGCTCTCCCTTTCCGACTGCTATTGGTTAAGGCCATACGACGCACCAACCCTAACTTGGAGCGAAATCAATTTCTACGACAACGACTTCATCGACTCGAGCATCGACGATTGGGACGACTGGCTTTCGGGAATTGGGCTCAGCTCCCCAGACAACACGTCGGAAGGCGAACTTCCAAAAAAATGGGTCATCGGAACGAACGGGACACGTTACTTATTAAAGGGCTGCAGATCCGATGATCAGCGTCCCTACAACGAGGCGGTTGCGACCGCACTTTACCGAAGACTTCTCAACCCCTGCGATTATGTACCATACGACATCGTGGGCACGGCACAAGGCGCTGCCGCGAAATGCCCTAATTTCCTTGGGAGAAGCGAAGAGTTTATCACCGCAGATCAGGCTAGAGAGGCGACATCGAGCTCTCGTGGAAACAGCGTATACGACCGTTTTTGCCGAGACGCCTCGCTTCTAGGGGTGAACGAGGCAGAACTTCGAGCACGCATGTCCAAAATGATAGTGTGCGACACCATCCTCGCGAACTCCGATCGACATTGGCGCAATTTCGGATTCATAAGGAACCTCGATACTATGGTAATCCGCCCCGCACCTCTTTTCGATTCGGGAAACTCGCTGTGGTTCGCCAAGACGGAACGAGAAGTCGCAACCGGAGACCGCACCTTCCTGGCACGGCCCTTCGCCTACAACGTAAATGAGCAGCTTGCATGCGTAGATGACGTCAGCTGGTTCAGCCCAGACGCTCTTCGCGGTTTTGCCGACGAGGCATGCGACATCCTATCCGCAAGCTCGCACGCAAAACCGCGACTCGATTTCATTCATGAGGGAATCGAACTGAACATCAAGCTCGTCGAAGGCGCCTGCGCATTGCTCTCAGGACGAATAGCCCGAGGAAAGTAAGGAATCAAAACAGAAAGAGCGTCCCAACCATTATTTGCCTTGCAATCAGTCGTCGTCCAGTTCGCTAAAATGCCACCGACCACTCAATATTCTCGCTATAATTGGAACAGGTTTTAGCAACGGGAGGAACAACCCTGACGCGAGAGAAAGACACTTTCCCTACAGGCGACGAGAAAAATCGCCCAGCACTTTCTGGCTTCATCCAGCAAGTGCTGAATGCGTGCGGTATTTCTGCCCCGTTTTCACTCGTTTACCGGGATGGTTTCCCGGAATGGGCGGTTGCCAAAAGCGACGGCATGGACATTCTCGTGGTTTGCGAAGATTGCGCTGACAGAAGAACTTCGATTGAGTCCTTTCGGTCAAAACCCGTGTTCACGCATAACGATGATCTTTACTGGTTCGAAGAAAGCCCAGAGAAGCAACTATCTTCGAAAAATCAATTAGCCCCCCCCCGAGTACCACGCCCCTAGCAACGTAACGCTTCCCGAGTGGCTCGATTCGTTCTTGTTCGAAACGCTCAAGGCATCATATCAGCCCTCGAAGACCGAAAGAGCATTCGACTGCAACCTTGAGTCCTCGCATGATAAAGCACTTATCTACGCAGGAACCTATCTTCCAAGGAGCTATGCTGAATGCTACTGCATCTTCGACGACCTCTTTCACACCGCCGAGATTGCAAAGGCCCTCCAAGATCAAGCCGCACTCAACATCCTCTCGGTCGGATCGGGAACATGCGGTGACGCACTTGGCGTCTTGAGCGCCATCGACAAGAATCTGCCAAATATACGCCGGGTATTCCTTACCGGCATTGAGGGCAACAAGCCTGCGCGAGACATCGCAAAGAAGTTAATCTATCAAGCCAAGCAGCACTACCGTTTCGAAATTGACTTCCGGGCGGAAGATTACACCATCGAAAGCTTCAAGGATTACATCGACACTACTTGCGTCCTCCATGCTGAAGGGACGGCAGACATCCTTCTCTCTTCAAAAATGATTAGCGAAATGGTGTCGATGGGGAAAGAGCAGCCCAGCCAAGCATATTCCAACTTTCTTGCATCTTTTTTGCCGTTCCTCTCCCCCACTACAGGAATATGCCTCCTACTCGACGTCGCAACGAAAGTTACCAAGAATGGTCCCTGGTTTCCCATCCTCATGAATTCTCAAACGAGCAAAACGCTTGAGAGCATGCCCGAATTCGGGATTATAGCACCGGCCCCATGCCGAGAATTGCATGGCCCATGCCGCACTAGCTGCTGTTATTCGCAAAAGAAATTCGAGGTTAAGCACTCCCGAGCGTCTTGCGATCTCAGCAAAGTCAATTATCGAATCATCTCAAGGGCAGCAGATATCGCCGCCCTTCCATCAAAACAGCCGACGCCTTGCCTAATCAGTCCCCCAACTCAATTTTGCTCACCAAATCGAGCCCCCTGCTCTTCGCAGCTCGAAAGCACCTGTGAAAAAGACGCCTTCCCGATTAATCCCTGACGGCAAATCCCAACGCATTAAACGAGCCATGAAAGGAATGCCAGAAATGAGTAAGCGCAGTTTTTACGTACGAGAATCCGAGCTTGACGACTTCCAGCGTCAAGTGCTCAATAAGAAAGTCGACAAGTCATTCATTGTGAAAGGGTGCGCGGGAAGCGGAAAATCGATTCTTGCCCTCTGGAAAGCGCACGATATCGTCTCCAACAACCGCGGGTCACTGCAAATCATCGTATTCAATAAGGCGCTAAAGTCATACATGGAGGAAGCCCTTCGCGCCATCGGAATCAACCCATCGCTCGTCGACTATTGGCACCATTGGAAGAATAACCCAAGGAGAAGCGACTACATCATAGTCGACGAAGTTCAAGATTTTGGGCAAGAAGCGTTAGAAGCATTTATGAACAACGCTCGCATTGCATTACTCTATGGCGACAGCGCCCAACAGCTCTACGGATGGCGAAAGGAAGATGCGCCGCTTTCTGTTGAAGAAATAGCGGCAGCAACCGGTCTCAGCACGGAGAACCTTGTCTTCAATCACCGACTCCCAAAGACAATCGCGAGATTCGCGCAGTGCATTTGTCCCGAGGGAGACGACCTTGAAAACCGTTGCCGAAACGAAGGTTCGGAAAAACCTTATGTTCTCAAATATGATTCATACGAAGAGGAAATGAAGGGAATCGCTTCAATTATCGCCAATCGGGGTTTTGACGACATCGGCATCCTCTTTCCAAAAAATGAAGACGTCGACAACGCAGCCCGCTTCTTCAGTGCAAATGGACTGAAGGTCGAAAAGAAGACCAGTAGCGACATGGATTTGAACTGGAGCACGACCAATCCAAAGCTCATGACCTACCATAGCGCCAAAGGTGCCCAATTCGAGGCGGTTTTCATCCCCGAATGCACAGCAGGGGACCGCTTCCGCAATGCTCTCTATGTTGCAACAACAAGAACATATCAATCTCTCTATATCACATACACGGATTACCTCAGCCCCCTTCTGAGCGGCATTCCGGGCAACCTATTCAATAAATCGCTCTCCAGCTCGACCAGCGACTGGTTCAGCGGCAGAGGATATGCACCGGTAACCGACAACTCGTGCAACGTATACGACGAAGACATCCCGTTTTAACCGTTACGCTGAACAGGCAGGATAATGATGAAATACTACATTCCCACATCAACCAGCAACTTCAACTGCCTTTTGGCGGACGAAAGCATCTCCCCCTGCGGGTTCTACCAAAAGAGATCGTTCGGATATCGATCTTTCGCCAAGGTTCCCCCTAGCGACAATGAGGCGCACCTTCCTCTTTTTGTCTCATGCCCTGTATTCGAGCTTCCCGATGACACCCCCGGGTTTCCCCTCGTTCTCGAAATCGACAGCTGTCTGCTCAACGAAAGCGAGCTTCAGCAGGGTAGTTGCGAAGGTGGTGCGGTTTTTTATACCGACGAAACTCTCTATTTCAATCCCTTTCACGTGCGATTCATCTTCCATAATCAACGGGAAATGATCGAGACAGTGAACGCGGCGCAACGCAGCATCGAAACCAAGCTACTCTCATGGTATCGAGGATCATTTGCGTCCATCGATTCACTCGATAAGAAGCACATTCAGGAATTCAACGGCCAGGAAGACTTCAAGGATGACAACCAGGAGGAAATCAAGCAGGAATTGCTCAGTAGCGACGCTCGGAAAAATCGGATCAAAGGCATCCTTTGGAGCTACACCATTGGAGCAAACCTCTCTCGGAAGGAATCAGTATACGCCGACCTCAGAAAGCATCTCGAAGAAATGCGTTGCGCTCTGTCGGCGCAGGTCGGAGCGACAAAGCCAGCGGACAAAGACTCGTTGGCAAACCTGCGTAGCGACATCAATAGAGTTCTCGTAAAGTCGCAAGAGGCCATCATTAAAAAGTATTGCAAAGCATGGGAAGAGCCAGACGTTGCTTTTAGGATAATGTATGCCTCTTGCCCCTCGGATCGCCCCGAAATCAAATCAACGGTAATGGAGGCAGCGGGGGTTTTCCAGATTGGCCCATTCGCGGGAAGCACCATCGCGGATGTCAACGCATATATTGACGGAACAATAAAGGAAATCACGAAGACGATTTACCCGCCCAAGCTCATTGCCGTTGACGGCATCCCTTCCGTTAGCGGCAATCAATTCATTAGCTTACCAACAGGCGAAAACCGCTCAACTATCGAGCGAGGCAAAGACTATACCGAAGACAACATTGGCGCATCAGCGGGCGAGAGGCGCATAGCTGCATACATCCTCAATGCGACCCTCGCCAAACACGCGCATCTTTTCATCGAGAACAAACCATCCTACGTGTATGAAATAGCAAGGGGGCTCAGAGGAAAGTGTTCTGAGCAAGATGAACCAGCCCTTGAGCAATTCCTGAGAATGCTATATGACAACCTTAAGGGCGCAGCGCCTCTCAAATTGAGCGAAGCGCCAAACGAAACTATGAAGTCATTCGCCATATTCTGCAAAAAGGGAGGTATGGATTCCCTGGAAGACCTTGAATGCGTTTTGCTCTCAAACGGCATTCTCGACTTGAGCTTTGCCTATGCACTATGGGGCGCAGTTTACGGCTATTCCGCGATGCCGAAAACAGTCATAGATGCAACATTGTCTGGCTATCCAAAAGAATATGCAGAAGAAGCAATGCGACGCATTTTTGAGGAGATTTCGGACAAACCGCATTTCGAAACAAAAACGGATCCCTGGCGCGAACAAAAAGAACTGATAATCGGAGCATGGCCAGACCTCTACGAGATGCGCGACACGGAAGATTCACGCACAGCTAGTCGGCCCAAGAAAAACTGGCCAATTGAGAAGATCTTAAAGAAGTGTAACTCCATCGACGACTGGGAGAAGCAAGTAGATAAAACCTGGAAAAAGAAGTCAGACATCTACCAGGCACACATAGAGTTCATTAACGGCCAAAGGAAATTCAATGATACTCAGCGCTAGCAGACGCACCGACATCCCAGCATTCTACGCAGACTGGTTTCTTAACCGCCTTCGAGAAGGCTCTGTCCTTGTGCGCAATCCCATGAACTACCACCAGGTATCAGAAGTGAAAGCAACTCCGGAGAATGTTGACTGCATTGTCTTCTGGACGAAAAATCCCTCGCTTCTCCTCGAAAAGCTTCCAGAAATCGACGATCTCGGGTATCGCTACTATTTCCAATTCACGCTCAATCCCTATGGCAAGTCAATAGAAGAGAACCTCCCCGACAAGAGCATTCTTGTCGAGACGTTCAAGCGCCTTTCCGACCAGTGTGGACCAGAAAAGGTAATCTGGCGCTACGACCCCATCTTCGTCGGAGACGAATACCCAGTCGACTATCATGTGGAGCAATTCGCCCGTCTCGCAAATCAGCTAGAAGGGTATACCGAGAAATGCATTTTCAGTTTCCTTGACCCTTACGCAAAGATCCAAAAGGCAATCAAGCAGTTGGGTATCGAGCCTCCTGATTTAACAGCAATGAGAACAATCGCTCAGCTGTTCGCAGAAATAGCTTCGCCAAAGAACATTAAATTGGAAACATGCGCCGAGGAAATCGATTTGGAAAAATACGGCATCTCGCACGCCCGATGCATCGACGGGGATTTAATCGAGAAAATCATCGGCTGCCCACTTAATGTCGGAAAAGACTCCTCTCAGCGCTCCATTTGCGGGTGCGTTTCGAGCATCGACATCGGATCGTTCAACACGTGTGCACACGGATGCAAGTATTGCTATGCCAACTATGGAAGGCAAGCAGTTCTCAAAAACCAAGCTTCGCACAACCCTAATTCTCCCCTTATCTTCGGCGAGCTTGACGAACGAGACGTCGTCAAGCCAAGAAAAGAGAGGGACACCAGATCCCTGAAACAACCCCAGCAATCTCTCTTCTAAGACCACAGGTTCGCACAAGGAGCTCGACATGGCATATTACAAGAAATACAGCGGCGGCGGTTTCTACGACAAGAAAAGCGGGCAGTGGATTTCCTCGACAAGGGCCCATCAGAGAGTCAATGAAAGTATCGGAGGCTGGACAAAAAGACGTGCTCGCGACGGTTCGTACTATATGGAGCGAGATGACGACTGGGATGATGACTGGGACGACGATGATGACTGGGACGATGACGATGACGACGAATGGGACTACAACCGCAGGATTCCGGAGAAGCGACTTCACCAAAAAGTTGGCGAAAGCATAGACGGCTATACAAAGAGAGTCAGCAAGTCGGGAAAGTACTATATGGAAAAAGACGACAATCGAAACGACAACTATCGTTCCGGCAGATGGGGAAAGCGACGCTATTGGTAATTCATTTTGCAACTGCATCCGTCTCCTAGTACGCCTCTCGTCATCCTAGCCCGATCAGCGCTCTGCGGGCATTTCGCCCGCCGAAGGCGCACCTGACGCCGTGATGCAAACACTCGCTGTCCTAGCGGCCGCAGAACTGCGCTGGATGCTATCGCAAACGCGAAAACGGCCCCTCGCACAAAAAGAGCCCCAAGGCGCCTCGGGGCTCTTTCATACAGCTATGACCTTGCGTTTTAGCAGTAGAACAGAATCTCGTTGTAGGTCGGAACCGGCCAATGGTTGTCGTCGACGACAATTTCCATCGCGTCGATTGCGGCGCGGAGCTCGTCCATGAGCGGGAGCACATGGTGGGCATTGTCGTTCGCGCGCTCCTGCTGATCGGCGATTTCGACGTTGGCGAGATGCGCGGTATTGAGGGCGTCGAGCGCTTCCTCCACGCGCTTCGCGCCATCAATCACCGTTTGGAGCTTCTTCTCCTGGAACGTCTGGTCAGCAGAAGGCAGCGCGGTCTTGACCTGGGTGATGTCCTTCGCAACATCGGCGGCGAAGCTGTTGATCGCAGGCAGGAAGAAGCGGCGAACCATGCGCTTCATCGTGCGAGCCTCGATGTTGAGAAGCTTGTTGTACTTCTCGAGCTTCACCTCGTAGCGAGAGCGAACCTCAACCTCGGAGAGCACGTTGAACTCGCCGAACAAATCGATGCTCTTCTGATCGATGAAGCACGGAAGCGCGTCGGCCGTCGTGGGATGGTTGGCCAGGCCGCGGCGCTCGGCTTCCACCGGCCATTCGTCGGAGTATCCGTTGCCGTTGAAGATGATGCGCTGATGCTTGCGCAGGTCATCCTTGATGTAGGCGATTGCAGCCGCCTCGAATTCATCGCCGGACTTGCCCTCCATGGCGTCGGCGAACTCCTTCAGGCTCTTCGCCATGGCCGTGTTCAGGATGGTGTTCGCGTCGGAGAGGTTCACGGCAGAACCCGGCATGCGGAACTCGAACTTGTTGCCGGTGAAGGCGAACGGGCTCGTACGGTTGCGGTCGGTGTTGTCCTTCAAGAAATTCGGGAGCACGGCCACGCCCAAGTCCATTGCCACGCGCTCAGCAGACGTGTACTCCTTGTCGGAGATAAGCGCGTCCACGATGGCACCCAGCTCGTCGCCCAGGAAGATGGACACGATCGCCGGAGGAGCCTCGTTGGCGCCCAAGCGATGGTCGTTGCCAGCCGACGCCACAGACATGCGCAAGAGCTCCTGGTAATCGTCGACCGCCTGGATGACACCCGTCAAGAACACGAGGAAGCGCAGGTTCTCCATCGGGTTATCGCCCGGATCAAGCAGGTTCTTCTTGCCTGCGGAAATCGCCCAGTTGTTGTGCTTGCCCGAGCCGTTGATGCCCTCGAACGGCTTCTCATGCTGCAGGCAGACAAGGCCGTGATGGCTGGCCAAAAGCTTCATCTTCTCCATCGTGAGGAGGTTCTCGTCGATGGCGCGGTTGGAGTTCGAGAAAATCGGCGCAAGCTCATGCTGCGCAGGCGCGACCTCGTTGTGCTTGGTCTTTGCGGAAACGCCAAGCTTCCACAGCTCGTCGTCGAGCTCCTTCATGAACTCGTTCACCGTCGGGCGAATGGCGCCGAAGTAATGCTCCTCAAGTTCCTGGCCCTTGCACGGCGGGTAGCCGAAAAGCGTGCGGCCGGTCAGAACGAGGTCGAGGCGCTTGGCGTAATCTTTCTCGGAGATAAGGAAGTACTCCTGCTCGGCACCGACCGTGGTGACGACCTTCTGATGGCCCTCGCCGAACAGCTTGAGCACGCGGTTCGCCTGCTCATCGATGGCAACCATGGAACGCAGAAGCGGCGTCTTTTTGTCGAGCGCTTCGCCAGTGTAGCTGCAGAATGCGGTGGGGATGCACAGCACCTCGTCCTTCACGAACGCGTAGCTCGTCGGATCCCACGCGGTGTAGCCGCGGGCCTCGAAGGTGGCACGCAGGCCGCCCGAGGGGAAGCTCGACGCATCAGGCTCGCCCTGGATAAGCTCCTTGCCGGAGAAACTCTGAATCGCACGGCCGTCGGGCGTCGGGTCGAGGAAGGCGTCATGCTTCTCAGAAGTGATGCCAGTGAGAGGCTGGAACCAGTGCGTGTAGTGCGTGGCGCCCTTCTCGATCGCCCACTCCTTCATAGCGTGGGCAACAACGTTCGCAACCTCGAGGTTGAGCGGCTCGCCATCCTTGATGGTCCTCATGAGCTGCTTGTACGTTGCGGAAGGGAGACGCTCCTGCATGGTGTGCTCATTAAACACCATCGATCCGTAAATTTCTGAAACGTGTGACATATGACGCGCTCCTTCACTGGTCGTCTTAAACGCCGTTTGGCGGTCGCAACCGCAGTTTTCCGTGGGGTGCCATCGCCGCTTTTGGCTGATGGCTGCATGCTCGACACGATAACACGAAGTCATCCGCGATGCCCCCTTAACCAACGCATATCAAACTAACGGCGAAATGTTTCGAGCAGTTTACAGGGCAGAGAACACTTTGTTGCAATGAGAGCGTCGAAGGCAGGGGAAGATGAGGCTCGGGGTCTGGTACACTACAATCATTCTACTTTAAGGATAGCCTTATGCAAGGAGAACGCATGCCGCGAGAAAGCATGACTTATCAGACCAGAACCGACAGCGCTCTGAGGCCCGCTTCCTCGATACAGTTCACATGCATATCGCGCGCAAGCGCCCACATCTTCTTATCGAGAGTGAAAAGCGTTGCGCCCGTGCGACGCGCAAGCACCAGGTAGAACATGTCGTATGCGGGATGCCGATAGCGAATCGATTCGGAGAGCGCCTCTTTCGCAAGCGACGCGTCATCATGAAAGCGATCGACGAGGGCCTCCACCCGACCAAGCAAGACCTGAGCTTTCTCCTCGCCCATCGACCCAAAAGCGGCATATTTGAAGCATGCGTTCGACACCTCAGAGTGAAAGACAGACGGAGCAATAGCTTCTTCGCCTTGCAATAGAAGAGCCCTGAGAGCATCACCGCGCTCGCCCTCGAACGCCATTTCGAGAGCCGCGTTTGCATCAATTACCACCATAAGAAGCCCTCCTCCCCATGATTTCACCAAGCACTTCTCCGATATGTCTACTTCTCTCTTCCCTTGCTTCGCGAATAACATCGACGGGACTAGGAGCGTCGGGGGGCAAAACTAGGGGATTCGCCTTCGCGCTTTCGAACAGCTCCTGGCGCTTTTTAATGCGGGCAGCGCGCTTCGCCTCTGTGTCGAAATCGAGATAGAGCGAGTGGCGGGGTGCTTCCTCCGTGTGCGCACGTTCGCCCGACACCATTGCCTCGACGGCGACGATCGTCTGTTGCGCAACGCTCCTGTGCTCCCTCGCGGCGACCTCTTTCAGCTTTTCGTACAGATCCTCGGGAAAATCGCGAACTTGCAAAGCCGGCATGGCAGCCCCCTTTCGCATACGCATGCTCTTTGCATGCATTATACATAAAAGGCGTTCCGTTGCCAAAGATGCCTTCTTACCTGGAATCGACTCGCCGTGGACAAAGAAGGCCGATATGCGAGGAGTGTCGAAAGGCTAACTTCAGATTGGAAAAACTGACCTGGGGAAACACCGACAGAAGTACGAGCGAGTGGCAATTTCCGAGGTCGAAGACTCACATATCGCCATTTTTTGTCCCTCGCTACCCGTTTTTCGGGAAGAAGGGTGGCGATGAGTCCAGCGGTGTCACCCGATGCACCGCCTTCCGGCAACGCCGTCAGCTTCCGCTACCCCACCTGCTTCTTCATCATGGGATAGGTAAGAGCGGCCAGCACCGGAATGGCGAGCGCAACGAAGGCGCCCGTGCCGAAACACGCGAACGACCCCCACGTGTCGATAATGACGCCAGCGAGCGTCGGCCCGAATGCAAGACCGCAGATGCTGCCTGAGGTCACCCACGTGAGCGCCTCGGTGATGTTCGCCTCGGGCACAGCGCGCTCGGCCGTCTCGTTCAGCGTGATGACGAACGGGGCGTACGTGCCCGCCGCTACGAAGATGACCACGAGCAGGCTCACCGATGAGCTCACGAAGATCATCGATCCGTAGCCAAGGCCGATCACGATGGAGAACGCCAGCATCTTCTTACTTTGGCGCGCGGTGAAAAGAATCATGCCGAACACGAACCCAACGATGGTCGACACGAGCGACTCGATGGCAAGGATAAGGCTTGCGAACACTGGGTCGTTCAGCTCGATCTGCGCGAAGGACACCGTCGCCGTGTCGAAGATGCCGAAGAAGCAGCCCATCAGAAGCGACAGGAAGAACAGCGTGCGCACCACGGGGTTCGCGAGGAACAAACTGCGAGAACGCTTCTTCTTGTTTGCGCGAGTATCGTCGGACGCATCTGCGGAAACGTCGCACGCGATGCCCGAGCCAGCTGCAGGAGCGCTTTCGTTTCGCGAGCCTTCAGCCGCCGCATCGGACTCGACCGAGGCGGCACCTTCGGCGCGATCGGCGAGCGCGGCGCCTTCCCGATTCGCAAGCTTCTTTTCCCAACCCGGCACCGGCTCGGTGTCCTTCGATGACACAAGCAGCAGCGTCCCCACCACGCAGCAGATAAAGCCGCATCCCATGCCGGCGATAGGATGGATTCCCGAAGCGAGTGCGATGGAAAGCGCGGGACTCACCATGAAGACGATGTCGTCCATCACGCCCTCGTAGGAGAACACAGTCTTGAGCTCGGGCGCATCGTCGCCCAGGCGACCCGATTTCACCAGGTAAACCCAGCGAGCACGGGTAAGCGCCTGCGGCGTGGGAAGAAAGCCCATGAGCACCGCGCCCACGAAGCACAGCGCAATCGGCAGTTTGAGCAGCACGGTGACCAGCAAGATCGCGCATCCAAACAGCGCGACGCACGTGGCGGGCAAGACGATCGCACCCTGACCGCGCTCGTCGATTCTCTTCGAGACGCGCGGCGATATCAAAAACAGAGCGAACGCCACTACCGACGCAACCAAACCCGCCATGAAATAGGAATACCCCGAAAGCGTGAGCATGGACACGGTGCCGATGGTGCGCATGAACGCGTACATACGCACGAGAAGACCGCCTACCTCGAAAGAATAGGCGGCCTTCACGCGAAACATCGCACCGTAAGCATTCAAGTTAAATGAGCTAGCCATAGTTACGCCATTGTACCCGATGGGTCGCGAGGAAGTTACGTCGCCTTCCGAACGGCTGCACGGCAACTCTCGCAAGGTTGCGCGGGCATCAAGAGAAGACGATTCCCTCGAAGCATCGGTTTTCGCACAGTTCGCGCAAAGAGAAAGAATCAGCTGTATCCTATACGGAATCGATCCGTCGCTTCAAGCAAAGCATGAGGCAGGCAGACGAAGGAGACCCTATGGCAGCGAACTACCTACTCCGTAATGAGCATCAGCCCAAGCAGGGGCCCGTGGACCACCCCGCTCTCAGCGAAACCGAGCTTGCAAGTACATGTGGGAACACCATTGCCCTCGTGCTCGCGACCGATTTCGGGACAACGCCCCTAAAGGTCGCCTTCGAGGATGAAAGCAAAAAGCCCGTGGTGTGCGGGGAACCGAAAGACGGCGAGAAAACGACGCCCCGCCCCTTGCAGCGTTTTGAGGGCATGACGGTAACAGCGACCGCCGCAATGAGTGCACTCGAAGCGAGGTTCGCGCGCGTATACGTGCTTGCGGGAGGAACGCCCGAGGAGCGCCGCGCGCTTGAGGAGGTGGTCTCGAGCGACATCGCCGCCGTTAGGAACAGAGGCGACGCGCATTGCGATATCGACAACGGCGCGCGCGACAACGAGAATGCGCACGACGACGGAACCACGCATGGAGAAGAGAACGCACCCCGGCAATCGGGCGAAGGCGTCGAATTCATCCCCTTCGACGCCGATGCGGCATATCAGGCCACCATCGACGCCTGCGGGTTCTCCTTGTACGACGTGCCCAAAGGCGTGCTCGATTACGCGGCGCACGGGCTCGAGGACAACCCCTATGCCGACTCTGTCATGTTGCTCGGCTGCGACCAGGTTCGCATCACCCCAGCTCATTTGCTTGAAGTTTGTCGGACGTTCCGCAACAATCCCGCGCTCGACGTCGTGGCATCATGGATTCAGTGGTATCGCCGCACACCGATGCTCATCTCGCGCCGCTTCCTCGAAGACCTCGACGCAAGCGGATTGCGCGAAGCGGGTCCGAACGGCACCGATCGCCCTCTGCCGCGCGTCGCACTGAAGGACGTGGTCTTCGGGGAAGAAACGCTCGCGGCGAATCCCGTCGTGCCCGAAAAGCTGACTGCGTTCGAGAAGGGCCGCACGCTTTCCGCGCGCGAGGCGGTGCAGATTGCGCGGAAAGAAATGGGCGATATCGACCTGCGGGCCAAGGGAGCTTTCGGGAACCTTCACCAGATGAGTGCCTCAGCGCAGCGAGGACTGCCCGAGCAATCGGAGGGGTCCCAGCCGAGGGGAAGCCTCGGGAGCCTCCACAAAGCGAGTTCCGCAGCGCAGCGAGGACTGTCTGAGCGACTGGAGGCCCCCGAGGCTTCCCCAAACCCGCAGAAAGACGCCACCCAGCGCTCGCCCGCCGACGAGGAGCTCATCGCCATCGCGCGTGATGTCGCGTCCCGCATGGATGCCTGGCGCACACAGCTTTCCCATGACGAGCGAGAGAAGCTCGCCCGGGCGGACGCCTGGGCATGGCGCAACCGCGAAGACTTCCCGCTTCTCAACGACCGCAAGCAGAAAAATTCGCTCGCCTACTTAGACTCCGCCGCCACAACGCAGCGCTGCTTCCGCGCCCTGCAGGCGGAGGCCAACTTCAATGAGCACGAGAACGCCAACGTCTATCGCGGTGGCTATGAACTTTCCGCGAAGGCGACGGAGCATCTCAACGACGCGCGAAAAATACTCGAGGACTTCATCGGCGCCGAACGCCGCCAAACCGTCTACACCATGAACGCTTCCGCCTCATGCAACCTGGTGGCGCAATCGTGGGGTGACCTCAACGTGAGCGAGGGCGACCATATCGTCGTCGCCCTTTCCGAGCACCACTCCGACCTTTTGCCGTGGCTGCTTTTGGCGCGTCGCAGAAACGCCGTGCTCGACTTCATCCCTCTCCTTCCCGATGGCAGGCTTGACCTCGAGGAATACGAGCGCCTCCTTGGCCAGCGCCCCAAACTCGTATGCGTCGCGCACGTGTCAAATGTGCTCGGCATCGTAAACCCCGTGGCCGACATGGCCCGCATGGCGCATAAGGCTGGCGCCCGCTTCATGCTCGACGCCGCGCAATCGTTCCCGCACCTCCCTTTCAACGTGAAGGAAATCGGCTGCGACTTCGCCGCCTTCTCCGCCCACAAGATGTACGGACCGCTCGGCATCGGCGGCCTGTTCATCGGGAAAGACGCCTTCGACGAGATGGACCCTGTTGCCATCGGCGGCGGAACGGTCTCGCACGCGGCCGTCGATTCCTACTATTTGCGCCAGGGAGCCGTCCAGTACGAGGTGGGAACGCCGCCTATCGCGCAGGCGATCGGCTGGGCGGGCGCTATCGAATATATGGAAACCCTGGGGATGGACAAAGTTCTCGAGCACGCCGAAGCCATGACGCGATTTGCCGTCCACGCGCTCCACGAGGTGGAAGGCCTCACCATCTGGGGCGATCATACCAAACGCGATGGCGCGGGCGGCCTCGTGTCGTTCTCGCTTGTGAACGCTGCACCCACGCAAATCGGCAGCGCGTGCGGGATGATGGGCGTCGCCATACGCTCGGGCGGGCATTGCGCTATGCCGCTTGCCGCGTCGACGGGCCTGGTGGGAACAGGACGCGCGAGCTTCGCCGTGCACACCACCTGCGAGGATATCGAAGCGCTCGCCGTGGCCGTCGAAATGTGCCGGAGGTTGTACCGATGAACGACAAGAATAAGGTTTTAACCCACGAGCGCTGCGAAGGCGACGCGGATACTTCCCCCTTCGAGCACTCCAGGGACGATGCGAAGACGCGGGAGATCGCCAACCACTACGGTGAGGTAGCCCGCGCAGCAAGCAAAACCTCAAGCGCATGTGAGTGCTGCGAGCCCGACCCCGCACACGCTGGTGAGGCGTTTTCCCTCTACGCGAGCGAAGTGGTCGCAGGGCTCCCGAAAAGCGCGCTCGCCGCAAGTCGCGGATGCGGCGACCCCGTGGCGAAGGCGAATCTTCAGCCAGGAGAACGCGTTTTGGACCTTGGAAGCGGCGGAGGCATCGATGCCCTTATCGCCGCGCGGCTCGTAGGACCCGAAGGACACGTGTTCGGGCTCGACATGACACCCGACATGGTGACGCTCGCGCGCAAGAACGCCGCGGAAGCAAGCGTCGAAAACGTCGAGTTCATCGAAGGCTCAATCGACCAGATTCCCCTGCCCGATGCGTCGGTCGATGTGGTCCTCTCGAATTGCGTCATCAACCTCTGCGAGAACAAGCAGGCCGTGTTCGCCGAGGCGAAGCGCGTACTCGCCCCCGACGGGCGCCTTGTGGTGTCCGATATCGTGGCGTTCTCCCCGATCCCGCAAGGTGCCGAAGAATCGCTGGCGCACATAACTGGCTGCAGACGAGGCATTACGCCGACAGGCCGCTATCGCGAGATGATGGCCGCTTGCAGATTCTCGCACTGCGACATCGAACCTAAAACCATCTATACAATTGACGTGCTGCGGGAAAAGGCCGAGCGAAAAGGGCGCACCGAGGCGCTTGAGACCGCAATGCGCTTCGACGTCGACTCCGTTTGCGGAAGCGCCATCATCTGCGGTCGAGTCCCCGAATAGGAGCCACCATGCTCGACAAGACCGCAGAACACATCGTCGATCGAGCAATCGATGGGAAAGCGCCCACCCGCGACGAGATGCTTACGCTCATGCAAATCGATGCTGGAAGCGCTGAAGCGGCTTACGTACGCTGGGGAGCAGAGGTGCTCGGGCGACGCGCTTCGGGCGGTCAGGGGCAAATCTACGCCCAGATAGGCCTCGATGCCACGCCGTGTCCTGAGAACTGCGCTTTTTGCTCGCTCGCCGCGCGCAATACCCCAAACAAGGGGCGCGCCGAAGTTCCCGACGACGAAGTTGCCCACTATGCAAGCGTTTTCGATGAGGCGAACGTCCACCTCATCTCCCTTATGGCGACCGCCGCATACGGTTTCGACCACTTTTTGCGGGTCGTTACCGCGGTGCGAGCCGCTATAGGAGACGACATGCCGCTTATGGCGAACATCGGCGACATAACGACTGAACAGGCGCACCTGCTTAAAGCGACCGGGGTCCAAGCGTTCTATCACGCGCATCGTCTCAGCGAAGGCGTCATCACCAGTATCGCGCCGAAACGGCGGCTTGCAACCATCTCAGCCGTTCAGGAAGCCGGGCTTGCGCTAATGACCGCCGTGGAGCCAGTGTATCTCGGTGTCAGCCTTGAGGATATCGCCGATCGCATGCTCGAGGTGATATCGCAGAAGCCTTATTGCTCGGGCGTCGGCGTGCTGACCGCCGTGCCGGGAACGGCAATGGAGCGAGAAATTCCCTATACCCGCAGGCAAGCTGCGCACTTTGCTTGCATCATGAGGCTCGTCGCGGGGACATCCATCCCCTTCGGCACAGGTTGCGGCAACGTCGTATGGGCAGACGCTGGCACAAATCCTCGAGGGCGCGACCTCTCCACCGACCCCGACTTTCTTCGCCGCGACGTTCGCAGGTTGCGCAAAGAGCTTGTGCGGGAAGGCTGGGAAGTCCCCAAACGGCCACTTCCCCAGTGGTTCGGCGCTGGGGAAGTGGAATTTGCCCAAACGCGTTAGGAACGCGTCGCAAGCCAAAAGGGGCGACGAAGATAATGGAACGCATTCGCAACCCGCCCACCTGGCAGGCCGAGCGAAGGACAGGCCCTACGCGGCGCGCAAATAAGAAAGGCCGGATCGGTTGCCCCCCTCGCAACCGATCCGGCCTTATCGTCGTAGCAAGGTTAATCGCTACTTGCCCAAGTCAACGAGCGCCGGGAACAGACCTGCTCGCGCCTTCTCGTGCTCTGCAGTCTTCGTTTCCCCGGAAGACTGCGTCGCCTGTGAGCCTTTTACGGCAACACCATCGTACTTGCGCGCCTCCATGATCTTATCGAGTGCTGCATTCATTGAGATTCCCCTTTCTCAATTTACGGTTGCAGCACCCCCCAGTTGCTCCAACCATTCCCCTTAAAAACGCATTCAGAATACCGTTATTAGTAGCCTAACGCAACCATTATTGAGTACTTTTTTGGCCACTCACTAAATATTTTCAACCGCAACTCTAACTTTTTTCGAATTGAGTATTGACTAGTAACAATTTGTATGGTTATTCGTGAGCTCGCGTTATTCAACGCACCCCCAAAGTGACCCCGCAGCTCACTCCCATTCAGCTGCGGGGTTTCCCTTACGGTTCATACGGCATAGAGAAAATCGCCTCGAATGTATTGTCTTTGTCGCAATCCAAGGCTAGCGCCCCACCATAGCGGGAGGCAACATCAGCGACACTTCTAAGGCCGAAGCCATGGCTTCGTGCGTCGCGCTTAGAGGTAACGGGGAAACCGTCTTGAAGCGCAAGGTGACCGCCTGTTCTGCTGTTACTAACGGAAATGAAGAATAGACCAGCCCTCTCGCGACCCTTAACAAGAACAAACCTGTTCGCAGGAGGCTCTACTAAACGGGTGGCCTCGATAGCGTTATCCACGAGGTTTCCGAATACTGTGCACAGATCCGCGTCAGGCACGCTCTTCGCAAGCGACGAGGGTATCTTTAGATCAACCGAAAACCTAATCTTGTCCTGAGCCGACTCCGAAGCCTTTTGCGAAAGCAGCCCGTCGACAAGGTCACTGCCCGTCTTGAACCGACGCTCGAATACGCCAAGTTTCCGCTCAATCGCATCCATGTAGCCAATCGCATCGTCAAGATTGCCATTCTCGACAAAATCCCTGATAGCGATGAGGTGATTCTTCATATCATGATGAAGCATCCTCATGTCCTTTTCTTGCGACAACTCAACCTTCAAGCTTCTCAGGCGGAAAGAATTGGCGGTCTCTTGCTGCATGAGGCGAACCCTCTGCTCGTTGCCGCAGAAAGTTCGCTCCACTGCCACAACGAACATCATGACGAACAAGTGCAGAAGCATGAGATATATTGAGAACTGAAGATAGGGAGCACCGTCCCCCGTGTTCACAACGTAGATAGTCTCTTTAACAAACACCTCAACAGCAATGGCGGAGGTTAGGAGCAGCGCTCGTCCGACGGTTATCTTCTCAATCTGGTCGAACGGTATGGAGAAGTACGGAATAAGAAGAACCGCCCCCACAACCGTATATCGGAAAAGACATTGCACAACGAAATCGCCAAGCGCAGGCGAGCCCATCAGCGACATAGCGCCTTGCTGCAGTACATAGAAACAAGGCAGATTCCACGTGTTATTGGCGATTGTGAAGCAAAGCGCCCCTAGCGCAGCGCAATACATAGCCTTCTCGCTCGAAAGACCTTTCGCAAATTTCAGATAGCGAAAGAAGACGCAGCATCGCCACAAGAGTCTGAAAAAACAGCGAACAAACCAGGACCAAGAAAGAAAATAGGCCCCAGCAGCAGCAAGCACAGACAACCTAAGGCGGCTTTCGTCGGAGGAGTCGAGGGGTCGCGAGGCAAAGCACGAAAGAAGAGGAGCACCAGAATCATCTCGAGGAAAGAATCAACCGTGCGAATAGCGAATTCGCTCATAGCCACGTCCTCACAAACCTGTTAAAGGCCTCAAGAAACTCCCGCCTTCTGTAACGACTGATAGGGATGCTATCCTGATTAGACAGAATGCAAAACCCATCACTAATCGAAGAGATATGGCACATCCCCACCAAATAGCATCGATGGCACCTGAAAAAGCTTCCGTCCGACAGCTTCTCCTCGAAGCTTCTCATTGGCACATTGCACGACAATTCCCCGCCGACGCAGACAACCCTCATCGAATGGGCAAAGGACTCCACGTAAAGGATATCGCGCGATTTCACGAGCTCGACACCTGAGGCCGTCTTCAAGGCAACGCTGTGACCCGTTGAAATGGCTATGGATCTCATAAGGTCATTCAGTAGCAAGTTGAAAGTCACCCGAGAAATCGGTTTGGGCAAGAACCCGAAGGCATGAACCGAATACTCCTCGACAGCATACTGGACCATGCTCGTTACAAAAACGATACGCATCTCAGAGAAGGAGGGTTGCTCCCTAAGCTTTCGAGCTACCTCCATTCCGCTCAGCCCCTCCATGGAAATGTCCAGGAACACGACTTGAGTGTCCGGAGATATACCAGCCAGCATCTCAACGCCAGAGTGAAAGACCGATATATCGAAAGCGCACCCGCGCTCATGAGCAAAATCAAGAAGAGCGGTCGAATTTGATTGCATACAAGAAACTCATCGTCGCATACCGCAATCTTTACGGTAACCAGGCTAGAGCCCTCGCTAGAACCCATAACTTATCCCCTCCCATCTAATGAAACTATATCAAAGGAGCATATCCATTCGTACTTGCTTTCCCTCCATTCGTGCAGCATCCTCCCGCGTTTCACGTCAGCATCGGCGCTACTCGAGCAAACGGCCTTGCACGCCGCACCCCCATCGCCGATAAAACATCTCGCGAGATTAAACACAACTCGCAAAAACACTTTCACAAGGAGGAAATCAATGTCCGAAACAAAGCAGAAGAGCGGAACGGGACCGAGAAAATCCATTCTCCTAACCGTCTTCACCAACAAGAACTTCTGGCTCGCCTTGCTCATCATGATTACGGCTAACGTTGGAAATGCCTGCGTAAAGCAACCTGTAACCCTGATGGGCAGTGACCTAGGATTCACCGCAAGCGCGCTTGGCTTCATTACCTCGCTCTTTACGGTATTTGCCATGCTCGGCCGCGGCCCATTCGGCAACGCAGTCGACCACTCGTGTCACAAGACCTGGATCCTCGCAGCGCAATACGTAGCACGCGGCGCGGTGTTCATCGGCTTCGCATTCTGCATGTCTCAACCCATGTACGTAATTTTGAAGTTTGCACAGGGTCTCACGTTCGGCATGGGCCACCTTGCGATGATGCTCGTTATCGCTGAAACCATGGACAAGAGAGCTCTCGGAAGTGCATTCGGGCTTATTGTTCTCGTCCCCAAACTGCTATCCTCTGTGACCAATAGCATCACCCTGCAAATTACCACCACTTTCGGCGCAGAATACTCCTGCCTTGCAGGTGCCGTCCTCAGCTTTGTCCCCGCCGCACTATGCCTGCTGTTGACCATGCCCACCCGCGAGGCCGACGAGCCCAAGCCCACGAAGACCAAGTTCAGCATCAAGACCTTTGTTAATTACAGGGCCATCCCCTTGGTTCTGATCATGACCTTCGTGTCCATCCCTTCCCTGTTTATCGACAATTTCATGATTCTCTATGGCAAAACTGACGGCATGGAGACCCTGGCACGCGACTACATCACAAACTACATGTGGTGGATGGGAATCGGCTCCTTCTTGGCAGGCTACGCATTTGACCGCTTTGGCTTCAAACGCGTCGGCATCGCACTGGCCATCATGGGAACTATCGCGCAGGCGATTCTCGGTTTCACCACCGACTCGAGCACATGGTTCGTCTCCGCATTGCTGTGCGGCCTTGCCTGCGGCGGCATCGGCGTCACCATGCGTGGTTATGCGGTTAAAGAATGCAACCAGGCAGAAGTGGCGCTCACCGTCGCCACGCTAGGCGTCATGCAGGATGTTGCGAGCCTCGTCGGAACCTCTGCGGGCGGCGTCTTAATCGACGCAGTTGGTTTTGCCACCACCTTCCAAATCCTCACCGTATTCCCCGCCATCGCCTTGATCATGATCATCTGCTTCTTGCCTAAGCTGGTGTCAATCATCAGAGGCCCCGAAGGCGTGAAGGCCGCCGAAGAGTCCGCGAAATAAATGCACATCTAGCAAGAAAAGAGGCAATCATGGCTGACAATACTATAAAAACCGGATGGCGAACCCCCAATCCGCACCGCCCTCCGCACCACGACAATGATGGGAAGCCCAAAGGCGGGATGCCCAATCTCCCCGTTATACCCGCAATCAGGTTTTTCGACAATGTCTCATACATTGGAGACCAGTTCGTCGGGTGCTTTGCAGTCGAGACCTCGGAAGGCCTCGTTCTCATCGATTCGCTATTTCCAGGCGAACGCTATGAAAAGATCATAGAAAACGGCCTGAGCGATCTCGGCTACAGCGGCGATGACGTAAAAGCGGTTCTGGTAACGCACGGGCACTCCGACCACTACGGATGCGCTGGCTATCTGCAAAAGAAGTACGGAAGCAAGGTGTACATGTCGGCGCGAGACGAGGACTTCGCGAAAGATCGCTCCCAATTCTCGCCTTTCGGCTACATGGAGTTCGACGCCGATGGACACCTCTCCGATGGGGAACAATTCACTCTAGGGGATACAACCATCGAGGCGGTATCCACTCCGGGTCACACGCCAGGATGCCTTTCTTTCCTCATCCCCGTTTACGATGAAGGGCGAAAACATACGGCTGCTCTCTGGGGAGGCACCGGCTTGCCACGCGATCGCGAGATGCTCTCCGTGTATCGGGACTCTTGCAAGAAGTTCACATCCGTGTGCGACGAGCGCAACGTCGATGTCGAAATCGCCACGCACCCGTTCGTGGACAACAGCGTCGAACGCTTCGAGGTAGTGCGAAACATCTTCGATGGAGTCGCCAATCCATACGTCATAGGCCGAAATGCCTGTCGACGCTATGAGGACATGTTCCTCAATATGGCGCTCAAAGCCCTGAATAAATAGCTTCTTTTGCCGCCGATGCCCAATTGGTCGTCGGCGGCAAAATCAACCAACGACAAACCCAAGGAAGATATGATGAGCAAGGGGATCATAGCCACCGTCCTCACCAACAAAAACTTCTGGCTCGCCCTTGCCGTCTCCGCAACGGCTCAGATTGGCAACGCCTGCGTAAAGCAGCCTGTAGTATTGCTAGGAAGCGATCTGGGGTTATCAGCCTCAGCCCTTGGCTTTATCGCCTCGGCCTACATCGTTTTCGCTATGCTCGGTTCCGGCCCCTTCGGCAATGCGGTGGATCACACGAGACATACTACGCTTATTCTCTCTGGACAGTATGTCTTCCGCGGCCTTATCTTCCTCGGGTTCTCCCTCTGCAATGCCGTCCCTCTCTATGTAGTCCTCAAGTTCATGCAGGGCCTTTCTTTCGGAATGGGCCACATCGCCATGATGCTCGTCATTGCGGAATCCATAGACAAAAAAGCCCTCGGAAGCGCGTTTGGCCTGATCACGCTTATTCCCAAACTTCTTTCCTCGGCAACTAACGGAATCTCCCTCCAAATCACCCAAACCTCTGGAGCGAGCTATTCCTGCTTAGCAGGCGCAGCATTAAGCCTCGTCCCTGCAGCCCTGTGCCTGTTCCTCACGATGCCCAAAAAAGAAACGGCGTCCAGTCCCAGCGCGACGCACGGGAAGCGCCTTGGCCTGAGTACGTTTGTGAATGTACGAGTTATTCCCTTTGGGCTCATCCTCGTATTTGCGTCAATTCCCTCTCTGTTCATCGACAACTTTCTCGTGTTATACGGAACTACGCCCGAAACTGCCGCGTTAACCAAGAACTACCTTTCGAGCTACATGTGGTGGATGGGAATCGGATCGTTCGCGGCTGGCTACGCCTTCGATCGTTTTGGATTCAAGAAAGTTGCCGCGATACTCATCGTGCTCGCAACGGCAGCTCAGCTTATCCTGGGGCTCTCCTCCAACCCGACCGCCTGGATCCTCTCTTCTTTCCTATGTGGGATTTCAGCCAGCGGAATCGCTTGCGCCACAAGAAGCTATGCCGTGTTGAACTGCCCTAGTGAATCAACAGCGCTAACAGTGGCAACACTGAGCATCATGCAAGACTTTTCCACGCTTCTCGCCACATCCCTCGGAGGCATCATAATCGACGCCTGGAGCTTCGCCCTAGCGTTCAAGGTTGTCGCCTTTGCCCCGCTGATTTCTCTTCCGTTAATCATTTTCCTTTTGCCTAAACTCACAAAGCTCATGACGGAACCCGCTCGATAATAACGTGCGCGCAAACTCGACGACGGCATCTGCACCAGCATGTCAGCTACGATTGTTGCGTCCGGTATGAGCCGCATCGCTACAAAGACTAGCACGTCCCTCCAAAAAGAAAGCCCTGCAGCTGAATGGGAATGAGCTGCAGGGCTTCCTTTTTCTTGGGTGGTTTCACAAGCACCCCATAGTAACAGCGGCAGGGCGCGGCTCAATCGCCTGCGCCCTGCCGCTCATTTTCTATTCGATGTGCCTATTTTTCCAACTGCTTGAGAAACGGAGGCTCTGGCTCATTACCGAAATTCTTGATTGAGTTGACGTACATATCGCGATACATGAGTTCGACGGATCGATAGCCCTCGTAACCCGTAATAAAGGGATGAGGAGTTCCGTCAACGATATTGCGAAGAACATTGAGACGCTCAATGGTGTTGTCAACAAAGGGATGATTCGAGACCTCTCCCGCAACGCCTTCCTTTGCAGCGATTTCCGCAAAGCGCTCACAGGAGGCAAGCTGCTGCTTGCGCTCTTCGAGCGAGCGAGGCGCTCCTGTACCACCCCACATGGCAAGCTTGTACTCGCGCCCGCAGTCGCTTACGTTGAAGATGAACGAGCAGCAGCCAGGCGTATGCCCCGGAGTGTGGTAAATCTGAACGCGGGTATCCCCCATCGTAAACACGTCGCCATCTTCGAAGTACTCGTCCATGTAGTAGTCCAAGGCAGGTCTGTGCGGCGGTCGCTTCCTCGTTGGATCCATAGCAAATTCTTCATCAATCTTGTTGATCATGATTATCGTACCGTACTTGTCGCGGAATAGGTTCGAATCGCCATAGTGGTCTCCGTGACCATGGGTAACGAGGATGTACTTGAGCTCTGCAGGATCGAAGCCGAGAGACTTTATACTCTCTTCGATATAGCCGAAGAAACCCTGGTCCATGCAATCTATCATGAACAGGCCGTCCTCCGTATCGAACAGGTAGCAGGCCTCCATGTCGTTGCCGATGAAGTACATGTTGTCGAACATTCTCGTCGCGGGGTAATCCTGGAAGATGCCGCGGACCATGTTGTCCCCGCAATGAGGGTTAGGCTTGCGCCAATACGATTCATTTGCATTCATGAAACTACACTCCTTTTTAGTCTTCCACGTTTGCCGCTTCGGCAGTCTTCATAAGCTGCCTCATTTTTCCCTGAAGCAAGAAGTAGAAAACCAAACTGACGCAAAGAAGGATGGCGCAAACAATGAAGCAGATAGTATAGCCAGCACCATCGACGATAAATCCACCAATCAAGCTGCCGAAGAGCATGCCGATTTCAAC
The DNA here is from genome assembly GCF_934617235.1 of uncultured Ellagibacter sp. Lineage (GTDB taxonomy): Bacteria > Actinomycetota > Coriobacteriia > Coriobacteriales > Eggerthellaceae > Ellagibacter. Next base: position 29,798 of record NZ_CAKTTZ010000023.1, read on the forward strand.
AAGAAGCAGATGGGTGGAAGTGGCCAGCCCCATGCGCTTCTTCGGCTGCAGCTTCATAGCGTCCGCCATAATCACGTTGTTGCCAGCCTTGGCGAAGCCGCACAGCACGCCGGCGATCATAAAGATAGTTGACGTCGGATTGAGCGCAATCAGCAGCAGGCCGACGGCGCGTGCCACAATAGCGATTGCGACGGCAACCTTACCACCGAAGCGATCCTGGATGAATCCAGCGGGAATAGAGATGAAAGCCGTCACAAGGGCCTGGATCGAGAAGAAGAATGCACCCGCCGCCTGGAATCCGAGGCTTGTAGCATAGATGACGATAACGAGATCGAGAACCGCCATCACGAAGCCATCAGCAAGCGTCATGGGCAGCATGATGAAACCAGGCACAGAGAACACCTTATTGAGGCCCTTGGGTTCATTGCCCTCAGAATGCGAACCATCTGCCCGAACGGCATCGGCTTCGCCATTGTGATGCGCTTTCTCGTTGGGGAAAACGATGAACTGCGCAAGGATGATTGCGCAAACCGTGCATGCGGAGGCTACCAAGAAGCTGTACATCGCTCCGTAGGTATTGAAAATCGCCATCGTCGCCACAGGAGCAATAGACTTAACGACTTGGGGGAATGTGGTATAGAACCCCATGGCTGTTCCGAGAACCTTGCGATCGACGGCAACACCCAAAGTCGAGTACAGAGAAATGCTCGCAACCGCAAAGCTAATGCCCTCGATTGCGCGACCAACAATGAACATCTCCTGCGTAGAAGCAAACAAGTAAATCAAGAAGGCGACAAGCTGCACGGTCAGAGCAATTGTCATACCCATCTTTTTAGTAATTCTGTCAACGACAACGCCCCAAACCGGCCTTGCTATCAGCTTCAGGACAACTTGCATTGTTGCGATCATTCCAAGAATGGACACAGCAATACCGAGCGTAACGCCAAACTGGTTAATCGGGGTCTTGACCACCATGGTGGCAAATTGATTGAGGCAGCCAATTGCCAGAACCAGCAAAAAGTTTCTGTTTAGAAGCGTTCTCCACCCGCTCACCTTCGAGCTTTCCTTTTCCATCCCCTCTATTCCTTTCAGATAAGGTTTTATTTTGCCGGCCGGGCTTAAGACAAATGATACGAGGCACCGCACGGGAATAGCATTAAAATTGATGCTATGGTCTCTAATGTCATATTTATTCTCTATAGTGTTTTCGCAGGTGGTGAAATGCCGAAGAAGCTGCGAGACAGGGGTCGCAAATGATGCTACAGCAATTAGAATACTTTAGGGTTCTCGCAAAATTTGAAAACATCAACGCAGCAGCGAAGCAGATACACATCTCCCAACCCGCCCTGAGCATATCCATAAAAAAGCTCGAAACCGAACTGGGTTATCACCTCTTCGACAGAACAGGCAACTCGATTCGCATCAATTACAGAGGCGAGCAATTCCTGGAAGCTGTTAACGACATCTTCGCCGTATTGGAAAGCTTCAAGCAGCGTGCTTATTTACCGAGCGAAAAGCACTATGAGATATGGCTGGGGATGCTGTCTTCCAGCGAAGATGTAATCAACCTTTGCGATGCCTATATGCGAAAGAACGACAACGTCATTATCAGGTTTTTAAGCAGACGATTTCTCGATGGCTCTCCCGAGATGAAGCGCGTTGATTTGTTTATCGGACCGCAGAATCTCCGAACGGAAGGATTCTCTTCAATCCCCCTGTTTTCCTTTCGCGATTACGCGATTATCCCCCGAACCTTTGTCCCCTCAATTCCAAACGAAATAACCCATGAGGAGTTGAAGGACATACCTTTCGCAATGTGCTGTCCGCCAGATATCGCCCAGCCAAGAGCCCTCAAAGGTTTCATCGATGAGGGATACGCCCCGAATCTGAAATTTATCGCCGATTCCCGCGCCGTCGTGATGAGCATCATGAAAACTGGCAAGTACTTTACCACCACGCCCTCCCACGATGTTGCCTGTTATCTCCGCATGGCGCCAAATCTCGTTGCAGTGCCGATCAAACCAAGCGCCTCAACAGGTGCGGACGCAAAGAAGGTCTACGTATCCTGGAAAGATGACGAACTGAGCCCGCAGGCGAGAGACTTCCTCGAGTTCCTAACCACTGAGTTCAAGAAAATAAAGCCCGACCACGAGAAGCGGGGACACGTTAAAGGCTAAGGAGAGCGTCCCTTGCTTCTTCGCAAGGCAAAGGTGAAAACAAAAGCGCCGGATGCCATTCGAGCGGCATCCGGCGCACGGTATCGGGCGCTTCTACGTACGGAGCCATCAGAGGGCGACCCCCGATCGGCCTATCCTTGACGGTACTCGACCCCCATGGTTGGGCCAGGGAAATTCCACGACTCGATAATCGTCTCACCGCAGAGAATCCTGCACGTTCCGCACTCGAGGCAGCCAGCGTAGTCGAACGACTTCACGCCGTCCTCATCTCGCTTGTAGAGCGCAGCTGGGCAAACCTTGATAAGCTTGTCGAACTCGGCGTCATCCACACTCTGGATATCGCCCTTGAGAACAATGTGGGGGGTTTCCTCATCGACCTCGTACTTGTTAACAGCCAAGTATTCGTCGACATTGACGGTAATCTTGATATCACTCATAGCGCCTTCATCGCTCCCATCACGTCTCGGATGATATTCATAAGACCCACCTTCTTGACCGGCGGGAGAACCTTCTTCTTGATCGGCTCCGTTGGCGACCCGTCAACAATGAACATGCCGTTCATGATGTCCCGCACCATAGCCGGATACTCGTTGAACATGCGCGTGAAGTTCTCGAGGAAGGCGGGTTCACCCGCATACTGCTTCAAGTCCTTCATAATGAAGGAGTCGTTGATGGCCGCGACATAGCCCGCAAGGCCCGCCTTCGAGGTATCTCCCGCATCGATGGCCTTCGCAGCTTCCTGACCTGCATACATGCCCGCTGCCACGGCGTAATCCATACCACGGACCATGTAGCCGAAGTTGATGCACATCATTGCGGTATCGCCTGCAAGCAGGACGCCATCGGCGGTCAACTCCGGCATGATGTTGTACCCACCTTCGGGAACAACGTGCCCGGAATGCTCGATCACCTTCGCGTCGCGAATGAGCGGCTTGACCGCAGGGTGATTCTTCAAATCTTCCAACATCTGATAGACGGGAGTCGCGTTGGAGGCGCTCGCGCACGCCTCGATTCCCGCGACGATGCCAAGGGAAATCGAATTCTTGTTGGTGTACATGAACCCGCCGCCGAACGACCCATGGGTCGCATCGCCGGCGAACAGCCAAGCAGCGCCTTCCCCGGGGTTGCACAAAAGCCTGTCCTCGATCGTCTTCTCGTCGAGCTCGAACACTTCTTTCACGCTTACCGCAATTTGGCTTGCGGGCGGGGTGTCGTATCCGACAGCCTGCTTGGCGAGAAGGGAATTCGCACCGTCGCAGAGGATGACGACCTGAGCCGTGATCTCATCCTCGCCAGCGGCGACACCGCAGACTTTACCCGAATCGTCTTTGATCAGGCCCTCGACGGGAATGCCGTAAATGAACTCGGCACCAGCGTCCTCAGCCTTTTCCGCAAGCCATTGATCGAAGGGGGCATGCAGCACGGAGTAAGACGCCTGCTCCTCCTTCTCCATCTCGTCGGATGAGAAATCGATGGTGAAGTTCGAATCGGGCGCCATGAGGGAAATGCGCTCGTGGCAGATTTTGCGCTCGATCGGCGCTTCCTTCTCGAAGTCGGGGAAGATCTTCTTAAGGGAGTGAGCGTAAATGCGCCCGCCCGTCATATTCTTTGCGCCAGCATAATTGCCACGCTCGACCACAAGCACTGCCTTGCCCGCAGTTGCGAGCTCGTAGGCGGCAACACAGCCTGCAAGGCCTGCGCCGACGACGATCGCATCGAAATCCGTTTCCTCAGCCATCGAGTGAGTTTCCTTTCCCTGACACAACCAATTACAATGCCGCAGTTACCGCAGGCAGAACATCCTTGATGTCGCCCACCAGACCGAAATCGCACTGCTTGAAGACGGGGGCGTTCTCGTCTTTGTTGATCGCGAAGATAACGCCCGAGCGGTTGACGCCGACCATATGCTGCATCTGACCAGAAATGCCGGCAGCAACGTAAACCTTCGGAGAAAGCATGAGCCCGGAGACGCCGATATAGGTTTCGGAGGGCATCCATCCCGCGCCTTCGGCAAGCGGACGAGAGCAGCCCAAACCCGCACCCAGCTTGTCGGCCAAATCGCGAGCAAGCTGAAGATCCGCTTCCTCGGAGAAACCGCGGCCTGCGGCGACCACAACGCTCGATTTGTCCAAGTCAGCACCGCTCTTCTCGATCTCGGAGGTCGACACGAGCTTTACCGGGTTAGCAGGAGCGACCCAGTCGAGCGTCTCAACAGCGCCCGCCCCGGAAGCAGCCGCCTCATCGCACAGGCTCGGGGAGACAAGGTAGACCGCCTTTTCGGAACGCGGCTTCTCGATGCGCTCCGCCACGCCACCGAAATACATCCCGCGCACCTCTTCCCCGAAAGAGACCGTCGCGGTAATGGCGGAAGTCGAGAGCTTCGCGGCAATACGACCGGCAATGGTCTTGCAATGACGCGTCGGCTCGACGATGACCACATCCGACTCCTCCGCGAGGGGAAGGAGGGACGCATATGCGTCGTCGACGACCGTGCCATCGGGAACAACCAGATCGACTACCTTGTCGGAAGCGTTTTCGACAACTCCCTCGAAGCAAACGAACGTTACTTTATCGGCCCCGATCGTGCGCGCGCCGCCAGCCAGCTTGACCGCGGAGTCGGAGTGCTCTGCAATAACGAGTGCTTTCATTTTCATACCTGCCTTTACTGAAGAGCGGACTTGAGGGCTGCGGAGAACCATTCGATAGCGCCATCGTCGGAAGCGTTTTTGACTTCGAGCTTGCGCGCTGCCTGCTTCGGGGCCTTGACTTCGACAACCTCGGTGACGTTCTCGCAGGGAGAAGCAGCAGGTTCGACGTTCATGGGCTTTTTACCTGCCTTGAGGATATCGCGCATGCCGGGAATGCGCGGAAGAGCGATTTCCGGCGTCACGGCGATGACGCACGGAGCAGGGACTTCGACAACCTCGGAAACGTCTTCAAGGCGACGCGTCACGGTGAACGAAGAGGTCGCAGGTTCGATGGAAACCGCGCCGTTCACGCTCGGAACGTCCAGTCTGCATGCAAGCTGGACGTCGACCTGCTGCGCATAGTTGTCAGCAGAGCCGTCGCCGCAGAGAACAAGGTCGTATCCCCCGACCTTCGCGATCTCGGCAGCAAGCACCTCAGCGGTTGCGTAGGAATCAAGATCGGAAGCGGAGTCGTCGGCAACCATGAACAGCTCGTCAACACCACGAGCCAGAATGTTCTTCTTGAGCTTCGAATCGTCGATGGAGGAAGGGCCAACAGTAATCGCGCACACCTTCGATCCCTCGTTCGCCTCTGCGAGCTTTGCGGCAGCTTCGATTGCATTCAGGTCGTACGCGGAGACCACCGGCTTCGCCTTGGACATGTCCAAGGACCCGTCGGCGGCGACCTGGATGTCTTGGTCGTCGGCAACAACCTTGATCGCGACGATGATGTTCATCTGAGTACCTTCTTTCAGGACAGCTAATGCTTCACGTGCTGAATTAAAGGTACAGAAGACGAACGCAAAAAGGACCAGACAATATCGAGTTTTGTCTGGTCCTTCTGGGAGTAAAAATCGAAATAACTCGAATGAACTGGGAAATTAGAAATCCGCAAGCCTTGAAGCACAGTTCTTGATGAGCATTTTTGCGACGGTGTGCGGCATGATCTCGTCGGTGCCTTGGGCGATCTGGTTACCACGGCAGTCTCGCCAGATTCTGCCGACGCGGGCATCGTCGGTATAGCCAACCCCGCCGAAAATCTGGAGCGCCTCGGAGGCGACCTCCGTTGCAGCCTTAGGAACATAGTACTTCATGAGCGCACAGTCGAGATGCTGCTGGTCGGCATCCGCGCCGTTCGATATGGACTCCGCGGCACGCGTGACGAGCATATCCATTGCCCGCAGCCTCACCGCCATGTCGGCAACCTTCTGCTGAATCTGGGGGATTCCGCCAAGATTGCGCCCATGCGAAACGTGCGTCGCGCAGCGTTCGAGCACGTCGTCCATGGCCGCCTGAGCGAGCCCCAAGCTCGATGCGCATATGAGGATTCTCCCGAGCTCGTATTGCCGCTCGAGCATCTGGGACAACTTGCCTTCCGTTTGAATTTGCCAATCGGGATTGAGCTTGACGTGCTCGAACTCTATGCGCGCAGGGGCGAGCATCTCCTGACCCACCGTGTTAAGCGGAAAGGTCGACACGCCGGGCTCGTCGATCGGAACGAGCCATAAAGACACCCCGCCGTCAGCAGTGCCGTTCACCATATCGCGGGTATAGACCAGCGTTCGGGGAATGTACTGGCCATTAGCGACGAAGGTCTTCACGCCGTCCAAGAATATGCCGCCCTCGTCAACCGTGACCTCGGTCGTAACGGAACCGGACTCGCCCTGCCCACCTTCCGAGAACGCCTGGGAGAACGCCACCCTGCCGTTGCAGCTCATCAAATCCTCTGCAATCTCTTGCTGCGAAAGGATGCGCATGGTGGAGAGCAGCGCCATGGAATTCATGTCCGTCAAATAAGGCATCGTCGCGCCCGCCCTGCGCATAAGCCGCGCGACGAGGGCAGCACGCGCGATGAAGGGGCCGTCGAACCCACCGGCCATCGGGGGCAGGCAATATTTCCCCAACTCGCTTTCATAGAACGCGCGATACTCAGCTTCGGGCACACCGCGAGAGATGCGCCATTGCCTGATGCGGTCTTCGGTGATGCGCTCATCGCAAAACTCGTCGACGATGTTTTGAACGTGCTCGACCAAATCGTCGTGCGCGCATTCCCTCATTTCATTAGCATGCATTCTGCTCACCCGCTTGCCTCATGGTGTCAACAACAAGCGCTCTCAGCGCCTTTTTGTCTATTTTGCCATTCCCCAACTGCGGGAACTCGTCGAATTTGAGAACCACATCGGGAATCTTCTGCTTTTCGACCAGCCCTTTAGCATACTGCCTCAAGTCTCGGGAATATGCGTCACGCCCCTGCTTCATCATCACCGCGAGGCACGTTCGCTCGCCGAGGTCTGGATCGGGAAATCCCACAAGGCAGCATGAGTCTATGTCGCCCCGCTCGTCGTAAATGCGCTCGACCTCGGCGGGAAAGATGTTCACTCCGCCGCGGATAATCATGTCCTTGATGCGGCCGACGATAGTTATGTAACCCTCATCGTCCATCTGGGCCACATCACCTGTGCGAAACCACCCATCTTCCAAATCAAGCCGCAAACTGCCATCGGGCTGGAGGATCCCCTTCATCATAGAAGCGCTCTTGCAGAGCAGCTCGCCGGAATCCGGATCAAGCTTCGCCTCCGCCCCCTTGATGCAGAAGCCGGCGGTGGCGGCGCGGCGTTCTGCAGGCAAATCAAGCGGCGTGACGGTAAGCGTTGCGGCGGTCTCGCTCATACCGTATGACTGCATGATCCGGCAACCAAAGCGGCACTCGAAATCGACGATGACGCTCGCAGGGCATCCGGCACCGGCAACAAGCCCCGCCCGCAGCGACGAGAAATCCCACTCGTCATCCTGGTTCTCACGCAACTCCCTCACGAACATCGTGGAGACCCCGAGATGCACCGTCGCCCGCTGCCCCGCAATAAGCTGGCATGCAATGCGGGAATGGTATTTCTCACTGCTCACAAACGTGGCGCAGCTCACGAGCGTCGCAAACATCCCGACAACGCCGAACACGTGAATGAACGGAACGGGCACGAATATCCGATCGTCGGGAACGAGACCGAGCGATTCCTTGAGCGCAATGCCATTGAGAGCGAACGAAGAGAGCTTGTTCACTATCGCCTTCGGGCGTCCCGTGCTTCCCGAGGAGAAGACCACTATCTCGCTGTCTGCGTCGATGTGGCGAAAATGACGCGACTCATCGTATCCCGCCTGAGAAATGGCTTCGCTTATCAGGGGAACAGGAGCGCAGAGGCATCCGACCGCAAGGACATGCGCGCTGGGAAACGCCTGCCGAGCGACGTCGGATCCATTGGGTGTCGACATGATGATGACGTCGGGATTAAGCGAGCTCGCGCAGCGGATGAACTCCTCATCCGGCAGCGTAGGGGCAAGCAACACCACTCTCGCACCGCACATCTGCACGGCAGCGATGATAACCGGGAACAAAAGGACGTTGGGCGAGGAAAGCACCACCGTCGAACGAGGTCCGCAACCGCACGTGTCCTCCAGGTAATACGCAAGCGCGTTCGCGTCGCGGTAGGCATCGAAATAGGTGATTGACTCGTTCTCGCTCGCCCCGAGTCTGCACCATCCGCGCGTCGCGAAGCCCGCGCGAAGCATGCCGACGAGCGAAAGCTCAGGATAGCCGCGCTCGTCAGGCGATTTCACGCTGCTATGGTTTCCTGCCATCGTTTCCCCTTCCGATTCCCCACCGAACGTCGCTTTGGGGCCTAAGTCCCTCAGCGTCCCTCGCAAGCGAGCAGCGCGGCCCCAAATGCACCGTTGAACTGGGCAAATTCAGATGTTTGAATCGAGCAGCCAAGGCGCTTCTCGAACCTTTCGCGCAGCGCGTCGTTCAAGGCGACCCCGCCTGTCATAGCGACTGGCTCGACAAGGCCGATGCGCCTCACCAGGCCATAGCTTCTATCCACGACCGATTCGTGGACGCCCGCGACGATATTCGAAATCGGTTCGCCGCTTGCGAGCTTCGAGACAACCTCGGACTCCGCGAAAACCGTGCACGTTGACGATATGGACGCGACGGCATTCGATGCGCGGTCGTACTCCGACAACTCGCAGACCGCGATGCCGAACACGCCGGCCATCACGTCCAGAAACCGGCCCGTTCCAGCTGCGCACTTATCATTCATCACGAAGTTTTCCAGCTCGCCATCGGAGGACAGGCGCAAAACCTTTGCATCCTGCCCGCCGATGTCGATAATCGTCCGAGCACCACCGAACAGGCGGGAAGCACCCTTGGCGTGGCAGGAGAGCTCGGAGACCTGGGAGTCCGCCCAATCCATGAGCTTGCGCCCGTAACCCGTGGCCACCGACCTCGCCACGTCGTCGAGCGCAATCCCAGCTTGCGCGAGCGCATCGCGCAAAGCGC
>NZ_CAKTTZ010000024.1 GCF_934617235.1 uncultured Ellagibacter sp.
GTAGCATTCGCCTGGCAAGGGTGGCCGGCGGTTCCGGCGATGGCCCTTGATACACCACAAATCGGGACGCGATCCGCGATGACGCTCGGCGCCGGCTTCACGATGGTGGTCGTGGGGTTCGGTTTTCATAAGTTGAACACCCTCATTCCCCGAGAGGGGTCGTTGTCGATGCTAATCAGTTGACGCTTGCGCTTCTGCGGCGGAATCGGCGCGCCTTTTGCGTATACTGTTTGTTGCTGTGTCGCCGGCCCATTCTTTCGATGGCTCGGCTCATCTTGCGGAAAGGGCGGTTACGTGACCGACAGACTTAAGATTGGCGTGCTGCTTTCGGGCAGCGGAACGAACTTGCAGGCGATCATCGACGCGGTCGCCGAGGGCTTGCCCCTCGACATCGTGCTCGTCGTGTCGTCGCGCCCCGATGCGTACGGCATCGAGCGCGCGCATGCGGCGGGAATCCCCACGCTCGTGATGAATCGCGAGAAGTACGCCGACGTGCTCGCCGCCGACGCACAGATCGTCGAGGCGCTTCGGGAAGCGGGCGCGGAATACGTGGTCATGGCGGGCTACATGCGCAAGGTGACCTCCGTTATGCTCGACGCGTTCCCCAACCGCGTGCTCAACCTGCACCCGGCGCTCCTGCCGTCGTTCAAGGGCGCGCACGCCATCGCCGACGCGTTCAACGCAGGCGTGAAGGTGACGGGCGTCACGGTGCATTTCGCGAACGCCGACTACGATAAGGGCCCTATCGTCGCGCAGCGCGCGGTCGCAGTGGCCGAAGACGACACGCTCGACACCCTCGAGGCGAAGATCCACGACGTGGAGCACGTTCTCTATCCCGAGGTCCTCGGGCTGATCGCCGAAGGGCGCGTCGCCGTCGACCCCTCCACAAACAAAGTTCACATCAGCTGAAGGTAAGTGCGATGCAGCTTCTTGCGGTGGCGCCGGCAAGTGCGGCGTCCCCCTTGCGGCGGCATCGACCATAAGATGCCGGCCCCGTGACGGCATCGATAGTGCGGCGCTTCGGCCCCTGCGGCGGCGTCGGGAAAACGGTTTGAGAAAGGATATCTCCATGAACAAGGCCGTGTTGCAATCCGTCATCGACGACTTGAAGGCGGGCCTGACCCCGCAGCTCTCGTCGGATGATTTCCCCTGCTTCTCCGCAGAAGCGCTCGCGGGAAACAACCACGTTGCCCCCGAATATCTCGACGTCATCGCGAAGAGCCTGACCGATGCCGACATCCCCACGTTCGAGCGCGCCATCCGCGCCGTCGACGAGGGCGACCTGGCGTGGCTCGGCTTCAAGGTGATCTACGACGCCGCCGAGGCGCAGAAGAACACCGACAACGAGGTCACGAAGAAGTACGGCGACCAGGGTTCCGCCGACGGCGAGCCGCTCGTCTTCTTCTGCAACGACGCGAAGGAAATCGTGTCCTCGCGCACACCGAGCCCGCGCGACATGTTCCAGATGAAGGACGTCACGCGCGGCCCCTCGATGCACAATGAGCAGTTCGAGGGCCTGACCTGGCGCTCCGTCGCGCTGTTCGACCAGGTGCACGTGTGGCTTTTGGGCGCCTCCGACGCTGCGAGCGAGCTTTCCGCGCTTGCGACCCACGTCGGCTTCAAGGTGACGGTCGTTGACTACGACCCCGCCTACATCTCCGAGGAGCGCTTCCCCGACGCCGCGCGCATCGAGCTTCCGGGCGACAACTTCGACGGCCTCGACGAGTACCACGCCGCCCCCGCCGATTACGTCTGCGTGCTCACGCGCGGGCACATGTTCGACCCCGAGTCGTGCGTGTGGGCGGTTCGCCACAACGTGCACTACGTGGGCATGATGGGCTGCAAGGGGAAGAACACCACGGTCCACGACCTCGTGACCTCGCGCGGTGTCACCGAGGAGCAGTGGAATTCCATCAAGCGCCCCATCGGTTTGAAGTTCGGTGCCAAGACGCCCGCCGAATTGGCGATCGCTATCGTCGCCGAGCTCATCGACGTGCGCTACAAGGAGCGCTACAGTGATGAGGCTCGCGAAAGGCACGACCAGTCGCTTGGACGATAGCGACCGCCTTCCTGACTTGCGCGAAGTGTGCGGCGAGCGTGGGGCCGCGCACCCGTAAAGAAGTTCCAACCCTTGAGAGGAGACCATACATGGCTGATCCCAAAATCAAACGCGTCCTCATGTCGGTGACCGACAAGACGGGCGTCGTCGACTTCGCGCGTGCGCTGCACGACGAGTTCGGCGCGGAAATCATCTCGACGGGCGGTACCGCGAAGGTCATCGCCGAGGCGGGCGTGCCGGTGACCCCCATCGACGAGGTGACGCATTTTCCCGAGATGATGGACGGCCGTGTGAAGACGCTGCACCCGATGGTGCACGGCGGGCTTTTGGCGAAGCGCGACAACCCCCAGCATATGGCCGAAGCCGCCGAGCACGGCATCCAGATGATCGACATGGTCGTCGTGAACCTGTACGCCTTCGAGAAGACGGTGGAATCCGGCGCCGATTTCGGCACCTGCATCGAGAACATCGACATCGGCGGCCCGTCGATGCTGCGCAGCGCCGCGAAGAACTTCGAGAGCGTGGCTGTGGTCACCGACCCCGAAAGCTATGACGACATCCTGGCCGAGATGCGCGGCAACGACGGCGCCACGAAGCGCGTGACCCGCGCCCGCCTGGCCCTGAACGTCTTCGAGACCACGAGCTCCTACGACGGGGCCATCGCCGACTGGATGTTCGAGCAGCTCGCCGAGGAGGACGACTCCCTTGAGGCTGAGGGCGAAGGTGAGTTCCCTGACTACTACGATCTGTATATGGTCAAGCAGCAGGGGCTGCGCTACGGCGAGAACCCGCATCAGGAAGCCGCCTTCTACCGCCTGCCTGACTTCGAGAGCGAGCACAGCCTCGTGAACGCCGAGCAGCTCAACGGCAAGGAGCTCTCCTACAACAACATCCTCGACACCGACGCCTGCTGGTCGCTCGTGCGCGAGTTCGACGAGCCTGCCGTGGTCATCTTGAAGCACCAGAACCCGTGCGGATCGGCCACTGCCGAGAGTGTCGTTGCGGCCTTCGACAAGGCCTTCGCGTGCGACCCGAAGAGCGCCTACGGTGGAATCATCGCGGCAAACCGCGAGGTCACGAAGGACATGGTCGATCACATCAACGAGAACCATCTCTTCGTGGAGGTGCTCATCGCGCCCTCGTTCGCGCCTGACGCGCTCGAGCTTCTGCAGCAGAAGAAGAACCTGCGCGTGCTCGCCACCGGCGGCGTCGACGCGCCTTCCGCGCTCGAGTTCCGCTCGGTTGACGGCGGCATTCTCGTGCAGGACGTCGACCGCGTCGCCGAGGACCCCGCCACCTTCACGGTGCCCACCGACCGCAAGCCGACCGACGAGGAGATGCACGAGCTGCTCTTTGCGTGGCGCGTCTGCAAGGGCGTGAAGAGCAACGCCATCCTCGTGTCGCGCGACCATGCGGGCATCGGCATGGGCCCCGGTCAGCCGAACCGCGTCGATTCCGCGCTCATCGCGTGCAAGCGTGCCCACGAGGCGTGCAATCGCATGGGCGTGCCGGCGGAGGGCTTGGTGTGCGCGTCGGATGCGTTCTTCCCCTTCCGCGACAATGTGGACACGCTGTCCGAGTGGGGCGTGACCGCCATCATCCAGCCGGGCGGCTCCATCCGCGACGAGGAGTGCATCCAGGCTGCCAACGAGCATGGCATCGCCATGGTCTTCACCGGGCATCGCCACTTCCGCCACTAGAAAGCGCTCGCAACCCTGGGTCGCAGTCGTTGGCCGTACATCTGCGGCAAATCGAACGCTTATCACGAAGCGCCTCGCGGTTCAATCCCGCGAGGCGCTTCGGGTTTTAGGATAGTAGCACATTTGGGGTACGTTGCCGACGGCCCATTCCCAGAGCTTTACCTGACGTTTTCGTAGTGAGTCCACATGCTGATGATCTTCACGTAGCCTTCGTAGCTCTTTCCCCCTGTCTCATGAGGCTCGCTCACCACCTGGTACACGAACCTGTGCTGGAGGCTGATCCTGCGGGAGTAGGCACCCTCGAGGTTACCCTTGAGGGGCTCGAACGCCGGCGGCTTTGCGAAGGGCTCCGACCGGACCACTTCGATAAGCGATTTCGCCTTCTTGTCGAGCCCGGCGGCCGTGAGTTTCTTCTTGTCCTTGCTGGCTTGCTTGGTGTAAACGATTTCCCACACGGGCTACCACTCCTGCTCGTCTTCGGGGACGCACTCCGAGATCGGGGTGTTCATGCCCTCGACGATGAGGCTGGCCATGCCCGGGATGCTGTTGAGGTAGAGTGTCTCTTCGATAGCGGACCACTCGTCCTCTCCGATGAGGACGGCGCCCTTGCCCTTGCTGGTGGTGATGGCGATGGGGGCACAGTTCTCGTTCACGCTCGCGATGAGGTTGTAGATGTCCTTTCTTGCCGCCGTTGCTGTTACCGAGCCCATGCTTCCTCCTCTATACGTACGATTTTCCGTACGTATATACTAGCGTGCGTGAAAGCGTACGTCAATCTTTTGAGTGAATTGCTCATCTCGATGTTTTTGTGACGAGGCGCATTTCATCTGCTTGCATCCGAACTTGTCGTTTCGTCAACGTACTCCGATAAAGAGCCCCTTCACGTGCCCCGCCGGTTCGGCGGGGCGTTATACTATGCGGGCGTTTCTTTTCGATTGAATGTGCACCGCACGTGCTGCGGAGCACCTGCTAGATAGGATTACCCGCAAACTGTGAAGTTCAGCATCAGAAATCTGCTGGTCGGCCTCGTGCTCATCATCGTGTTGGCGGTGGTGTTCTTGCGGGGCGACCAGCTGGCCGAGCTCGTCGAGACCATGCAGCGCGGCTCTACGATTCCGCTCGTCGCGGCGATTCTCACCCAGCTGTGCAAGTACGTCTCGCAGAGCTTCGCGTACTCGTCGTGCTTTCGCGCGGTGGGGGAGCATATGGCCCCGCGCACCACGCTGCCGCTCGTGTTCGGCACCTTCTTCATGAACACGATCGCGCCGTCGCTCAATCTGGCGGGCACTACGCTTGTGGTCGATGACGCGCGCCGCCGCGGAATCTCGCCCGGCAAGGCCACGTCGGCGGCTCTGCTTATGCAGATCACGATCGACGGCGCTTTCTGCACCATCATGATCTTGGCGTTCCTTATCCTGCTGGTCACGGTGGGCCTTTCCCCCGTGTGGTTCCTTTTGGGCATGGTGGTGATGCTGCTTGTGGGCTGCATGATCGGCGTGCTCGTCTTGGGCCGCAAGCGCCCGGCGCTCATGTTGAAGATCCTGCGCCCCATCGAGCGACTGGTGAACCGCATCCGCGGCCTGTTCAGAAAGCCGCCCTTAAAACCCTGGGTCGAGAACATCGCCTCCACGTTTTCCGAGGCGGCGGGCCTGATCGGCCACAGCCCGAAGCCAACGCTTAAGGCTTACGGTTGCTCGCTTATCGCGTCGACGTGCGAGCTGAGCTGCTTCGCGCTTGTGGGCGTGGCGTTCGGCGTGACAAACCCCGAGGTTCTCATCTGCGGTTATGTGGTGGCGACGCTGTTTGCCATGATCTCGATCACGCCGCAGGGTGTCGGCGTCGTGGAGGCAGCCGTGGTCGTGGCGTTCACCATGTTCGGCGAGACGGCGGCAGCGGGCACGGCGATCGGTCTTGTGTATCGCGGCATCGTGTTCTGGATGCCGTTCTTGATCGGCGCCATCCTCATCCAGCGCACGAAGACCTTCCAGGGCGAGGGCAAGAAGGCCATGGAAGGCACCGAGAAGAACCGTCTGGAAGGCGCCGACAAGATGGCGAAGGAAATCGACGCGATGGTGCAGGCTGGCACGGGCGCCATCCTCCCTGTGCCCGAGCGCGAGGAGCCTCGCAAGCGTCGCGGTGGCACCGACCGCCCCTCGCGAGGGAGATAACTGATAGCAGGCCGGGGACCTGACCTCTGTCTCAGCAAGGTGAATGCCCCTCGGTGATTCTTGTCCCAGCAAAGCGGGGCAAATCGCCTGACCTCCGTGTTCCCATCCGTCTCGCCACCAACCTGTTTCGCCCGCATGCAACTGAAGGAGCGTCATTCTGTGAGTTTCAACGAACTGCTGGGAATCACCTTCCCCGAGGCGAGCGGCACGCTTGTGCGGGGCGAGCTTCCCATCACCGATGCCATCCGCCAGCCTTACGGCTTCGTGCACGGGGGTGCGACGATTACGCTGCTCGAAGCGGTGGCGAGCCTCGGCACAGGGCTTCAGACTGACCTGTCGCGCGAGCTGTCCTTCGGGGTGAACGTGAATGTCACGCACCGCAAGAGCGGTGTCGACGGCACGCTTCATGGCGAAGCTGCACTCGACCGCGAGGAGAAAAGCTCGAAGGGTTACCGCAAGCTGTTTTGGAACGTGTGCGCGAGAGACGATGCGGGCGACGTCATTTCGGAAGGCGTCGTCATGTGCATGATCGTGCCGCGGCAAGCAGCCATCGACAACCCGCACCTCGAAAGCTCCCCGAACATTTTTCGATAAGGTCGCCAGCCACAAGTGCAGGGTTTCGCAGCAGTTGGGCTTTCGTGCCGCGCGGAGAGCGAGATGGGGCTTCTACTCGCGAAAATGAAAAGCAGGTGCCGGCCGGCTCTCGTCCCTCCGTCTGCGTTTTCGTGCGAACGTCGGAAGTGCCGGCGCCGACACGTTCCCCTTCTCTTGAAAAATAGGGGTTGCCAAGCGAATCCGTTATGGTAATATATCGTTTGCTGTCGCAAGCAGCACCTCGGGATGTGGCTCAGCTTGGTAGAGCGCTGCGTTCGGGACGCAGAGGCCGCAGGTTCAAATCCTGTCATCCCGACCATCGAACTTAAAACGGTGGTCTCCTCGGAGGCCGCCGTTTTTCTTTTCTGCAGGCTGTTTCGCATATGTTAATTCTGTCCATCTGCGTCGTTATTCCCCAGTTGTGATACCCTTTCTGCTCAGCGCGAACACTGCATCTAACGGCGGCATCGTCGCATACAGGAACGTATTTGGAGGAATGTATGAAGATCTTTGGCATGGGCACTCCGGAATTGCTCATCATCCTTGCAGTCATCCTGCTCATCTTCGGGCCGAAGAATCTCCCGAAGCTCGGCAGCGCCCTCGGCAAGACCGTGAAGAACCTGCGCGACGGCATGGGCGCCGGCAAGAAGGACAAGAAGGAAATCGAAGAGGCTGAAGACGAGGAAGAAGTCGAGGAAGTCGAAGAGGAAGAGGCGCCCGCAAAGAAGACCGTGAAGAAGACGGTCAAGAAGAAGAGCGAGTAAAAGCCCATCTACATCGATGGTTTTGCGGCGCGCGCGGTGGTGTAAGCGTGCGCCGCATTCGTATGTTTAATCCCAAATGGCGGGATTGACTGGGAAAACGGTGCATCCGACGATGCGCCGCTTCGTGTTTTTGAAGGGACTGACCATGGCAGACAGCAATTACATCCTGACGCCGGAGGGCCGCCAGAAGCTTGAAGAAGAGCTTCACTATCTCGAGACCGAGAAGCGCGCCGAGGTGGGCGAGCGTATTAAAATCGCTCGCGAGTTCGGCGACATCTCCGAGAACTCCGAATACGACGATGCGAAAAACGAGCAGGGCATGATGGAAGCCCGCATCGCCGAAATCGGCCGCATCCTTTCCGAAGCGACCGTCGTCGAAGCGCCGAAACGCTCCTCGAAGGTGTCCATCGGCTCCACCGTCACTGTGGACATGGGTGGCCGCGAGCGCGTCTTCACTATCGTGGGCGGTGCCGAGGCAGATGTGGCTGCTGGCAAGATTTCCAACGAATCTCCTGTTGGCGCAGCGCTTCTTGGCAACAAGAAGGGTGACGAGGTCGAGACCACCGGCCCGACTGGTCGCGTCATCAAGATGACGATCCTCAAAATCGAGCATTAATGATTGCGCGTGCCTTGAGGCACGCGCAATTGTCGACGCTGCGCGGGGTTCTGGCGGCGCGGCTGTCGTTCCAAAGATTTCCGCCGTACCGAAGTACGCTTCGAAATCTTTTCGCGCCATCCGCGCTCGCCAGAACCCCGATCGCTGACTTTTCAGCGATCTATGAGTTTTCTTTCTGTTGCGGCGAAAAGGACAAGAATGGCTGAAGAAACTACCAAGCAAGTAATCGAAGACGACCCGATCGAGGTTCGCAAGGCAAAGCGCGCGGCGCTTATCGAGGCGGGGGAGAACCCCTACGGCCACGCGTTCCACTACACGCATCACCTGACCGACCTCGATGAGAAGTACGCTGACCTTGAAGACGGCGCCTCCACCGAAGACGAAGTCGACGTGGCGGGTCGCATCATGGCCAAGCGCGTTCAGGGCAAGATCGCCTTCTTCGAACTGCGCGACGCCACGGGCGATATCCAGCTGTTCTGCCGTATCAACGCGCTCGGCGAGGAAGTCTTCGCTGCCATGAAGGACCTCGACGTGGGCGACTGGATCGGCGTGCACGGCACCATGATGCGCACGAAGCGCGGCCAGCTCTCCGTCGCCGTTACGGGCTACGAGCTTCTGTCCAAGTCGCTGCGCCCGCTGCCGGAGAAGTTCCACGGCCTGGCCGACAAGGAGACGCGCTATCGCCAGCGCTATGTCGACCTTGTCATGAACCCCGAGGTCAAGAGCACCTTCGAGAAGCGCTTCAAGATTGTGGCCGCCATTCGCCGCTACATGGAGCAGCAGGGCTTCTACGAGGTTGAGACGCCGTTTTTGCATCCTATTCTGGGCGGCGCGAACGCGAAGCCTTTCGTCACGCACTTCAACGCGCTCGATCGCGACTACTTCCTGCGCATTGCGACTGAGCTGCCCTTGAAGCGCCTGCTTGTGGGCGGCTTCGAGAAGGTCTTCGAAATCGGCCGCCAGTTCCGCAACGAAGGCATGGACCCGTATCACAACCCCGAGTTCACCACGATGGAAGCCTATCAGGCGTTTTCCGACCTCGACGGCATGATGGAACTCACGCAGGGTTTCATCCAGGCCGCTGCCATGGAAGCTTGCGGCACGCTGCAGGTCACCTACCAGGGCACCGAGATCGACCTGTCGGGCGAATGGCGCCGCGCGACCATGATGGAGCTGGCGAGCGAGCACGCGGGCGAGGAAGTATCTTTCGACCGCACGCGCGAGGAGCTCGTCGCCATCCTGGAGAAAAACGGCGGCCATGCGGAAGACGCATGGGGCAAGGGCAAGCTCATCAGCGAGATCTTCGAGGCCGTGGCCGAGGAGAAGCTCGTGCAGCCCACCTTCGTGTGCGATCACCCGCTTGAGATTTCCCCGCTCGCCAAGAAGAAGGCGGACAACCCCGAGCTCACTGAGCGTTTCGAGCTGTTCATCTGCGGACATGAGTACGCGAACGCGTTCAACGAGCTGAACGACCCGGTTGACCAGGCCGAGCGCTTCCGCGCGCAGGTCGAGGCGAAGGACATGGGCGACGACGAGGCCATGGGCTTCGACGCCGACTACATCCGCGCGCTCGAGTACGGCATGCCGCCGGCGGGCGGCGTCGGCGTCGGCATTGACCGTCTGACCATGCTGCTTACCGACTCCGCCACCATCCGCGATGTGCTGCTTTTCCCCCACATGAAGGACGAAGCACCTGCCAGCGGCAAAGCGGCGGCTGCGGCCGCGGCGGCGCGCGCTGCGAAGGCCGAGGCTGCTGAGGCGGCCTCCGAGCCCGAGCCCATCGACTTCTCGAAGGTGGTCATCGAGCCGCTGTTCGAGGAGCAGGTTGACTTCGACACCTTCAGCAAGTCCGACTTCCGCGCCGTGAAGGTGAAGGAATGCGTGGCCGTGCCCAAGTCCAAGAAGCTGCTGCAGTTCACGCTCGACGACGGCACCGATGCCGACCGCGTTATCCTCTCCGGCATCCACGCGTACTACGAGCCCGAAGAGCTCGTTGGCAAGACGCTCGTTGCCATCGTGAACCTGCCGCCTCGCAAGATGATGGGCGTCGAATCCTGCGGTATGCTGCTGTCTGCCGTCCACGAGGAGAAGGTTGAAGGCGACGCGACCGAGGAGCGCCTGAACCTGCTCATGGTAAGCGACCGCATCCCCGCAGGTGCGAAGCTGTACTAGTCGTTTGACGAATCGCGCGATTCGCTGAAGGGTTGCCCGGGTAGTTGACCTGCTCGGGCGACCCTTTTCTCGTCATGGTAGGTTATTGAATGGGGAAACGGGGCGGCACGCGCGACCCGCGTTGCGCGATTCACGTTGCAGTGGGAGCAGCCGCTGTGACGACGACTCGCCCTTACGCCTGCGCTTGCTCCTCGCTTTCTTTCCCGATTTTCTTCTCGGCGGGTTTGAACGACCCCGCCTTCTTGTCCGCTTTCTCGAAATGCTCCATTACGAGCGTGCGAATTGTCGAGATGACGGGCACGCCGATAAGCACGCCAAGCAGGCCGAACAGCGAGCCGCCAGCGATGACGGCAACGAATACCCAGATGCTCGGCAGGCCGACGGACTGCCCGACTACGTTCGGGTAGATAAGATGCCCCTCGATTTGCTGCAGCACAACAAGGAAGATGACAAACTGCACCGCTTGCAGCGGGTCTTGCGAGAAGATCATCGCTGCGCCCACGATGCCGCCGATCCACGCGCCCGCAAATGGGACGAGTGAGGTCACGCCCACGATGAGCCCGATTGACGTTGCGTAGGGGAAGCGCAGCACCAGGCAGCCCAGTGCGCACAGGACGCCGAGGATCACTGCCTCGATACATTGTCCGCGGATGAAGCGCGAGAAGCAGTCGTTGGTAATGCGGTAGGCGTGCAGAAGGCGTTCGCGCACCTGCTCGCTTGGGATTTGCTGCACGAGTCGCGTGGCGCCCGCTTTGACGCGGTTCTTGTCGAGCAGCAGGTAGAGTGCGAACATCATCCCTAAAAGCACGCAGATGGCGAAATGCGCTACCTCGCCGCCGGTGTGGGCTACGATGCGCAATGCCTCACTGGCGCCGCCAACTGCGGAAAGGGCCTGCTCGGCAAGCGAGTCGACCGTCGCGTTGTCCAGCACAAGCGCATTCTCGCCGCCGGGCAGCTGCGTTATGGCCTGCGACGCCATCGTGGCTGCTTCGGCAAGGCCGCTCACGATTGCCGAGCCTACCGACTTGAACTCGCTTGTCACGAACATCACCAATGCCGCAATAACAAGTGTAGCCGTTGCGACGGCTAGAATGACGCATATGGGACGTCGCGTGCGAATGACCAGGCTTTTCGTGTTTTTCGGAAACCATACGGATTCCCAAAAAGCGGCTACGAAATTCAGCAGGTACGCCAGCACTGCGCCGACGGCAAGCGGTTCGACGGCGGACCAGACGGTGCCGACGATGCCGCAGACGTCATCGAATCGCAAGACGATCAGCGACGCCACGGCAAGAGCGATAATGACGGGCAGATAAGTGCGAAGTGCGTGTTTGCTCATGAAATCCTATCGAATGGAGGGTTTAGCGCTCGATGCGAACGTGTCCTTATTAAGTATAGCCATGAACTCTTCTCCGACGATGGCATCGCGCTTGAGCAGATAATCTGCAAGTTTGAACAGCTTGTCCTCGTCTTGGGGCAAGGATGGTATCGGCCCTTGCTTTCTGTATTATGTATACGGACTTTCTCTGCATTAGCACTCACTTGACAAGAGTGCTAGTATGAATCGCAAACAAACGACCTTGTGAGAAACGAGGATACATGTCATTCGACAAGTTCACCGACAAGGCGCGCAAGGTGCTCGTGCTGGCGCAGGACGAGGCTCGCAGCCTTCACCAGCCCTACGTGGGCACCGAGCATATCCTGCTCGGTCTTATCCAGGAAAAGGAGGGCCTCGCAGCTCAGGCGCTCGAGCGTCTGAATGTGAAGTACGACGCGGTGGTGCAAGCGATCCGCCAGGTCGTCACCATCGACGAGAGCGCTGATGTGTCCGGCCACCTTTCCTTCACCCCGCGCGTGAAGCGGGTGCTCGAGAACTCGCTGCGCGAGGCCATGCAGATGGGGCAGTCCTACATCTCGACTGAGCATCTGCTTTTGGGCATCGTGCGCGAGGGCGAGGGTACGGCGCTCGACGTGCTCGGCCGTCTGGGCGTGAAGGGCGACGACATTCGCGGCGCCTTGAACGACCTGGTGGGGCAAAGCCCCGTCTATGCTGGTCGCAGCGCCTTCGACGCGATGGGGACGTCTCCCGACAGCATGCTCAAGGAGTTCGGCACCGACCTCACCAAGAAGGCCTCCGACGGCAAGCTCGACCCCGTCATCGGGCGTGCGGGCGAAATCGAGCGCGTCATGCAGGTGCTCTCGCGCCGCCAGAAGAACAACCCGCTGCTCATCGGCGAGCCGGGCGTGGGCAAAACCGCCGTGGTCGAGGGCCTCGCACAGCTCATCGTTGCGAACCAGGTGCCTGACCTGCTGCGCAACAAGCGCCTGTTCACCCTTGACGTGTCCGCGCTCGTGGCGGGCAGCAAGTACCGCGGCGAGTTCGAGGACCGCCTGAAGAAGTGCATCAAAGAGGTGCAAGACGCGGGCGACATCATCCTGTTCATCGACGAGATGCACACGCTCATCGGCGCTGGTTCGGCCGAGGGCTCCATCGACGCCGCGGCCATCCTGAAGCCGCCGCTGTCGCGCGGCGAGATCCAGGTCATCGGCGCTACGACCATCGACGAGTACCGCAAGCATCTCGAGAAGGACTCCGCACTTGAGCGCCGCTTCCAGCCCATCACCGTTGGCGAGCCCAACGAGGAGCAGGCCATTCGCATCTTGGGCGGACTGCGTGATCGCTACGAGGCGCACCATCAGGTGCATTTCACCGACGAGGCGCTCCAGGCCGCCGTGGAGATGTCCGACCGCTATATCCAGGACCGCTTCCTGCCCGACAAGGCGATCGACGTCATCGACGAGGCCGGCGCCCGCATGCGCATCCGCAACATGACGCTGCCCAAGGAGCTGCGCGATTTGGACGACCAGCTGCGCGAGGTTCGTTCCAAGAAGGACAAGGCCATCGGCGCGCAGGATTTCGAGGCCGCAGCCGAGCTTCGCGATAAGGAAAGCAAGCTTAAGGCCGAGCGCGAGCAGGCCGAGAAGAAATGGGAGGAAGACACTTCCAAGCAGGTGTCCCAGGTCACGGTGAAGGACATCGCCGACGTGGTTTCCATGACCACGGGCGTGCCGGTTTCCAACCTGACCGAGGCCGAAACCGAGAAGCTCCTTCGCATGGAAAGCGTGCTGCACGAGCGCGTCATCGGCCAAGACGAGGCCGTGACGGCGCTTTCGAAGGCAATACGCCGCAGCCGCGCGGGTTTGAAGGATCCGAAGCGCCCGGCGGGCAGCTTCATCTTCTTGGGCCCCTCTGGCGTGGGAAAGACCGAGCTTTCCAAGGCACTCGCTGAGTTCCTGTTCAATTCCGAGGACGCGCTTCTGAGCTTCGACATGTCCGAGTACATGGAGAAGCACAGCGTGAGCCGTCTGGTGGGTTCGCCTCCGGGCTATGTCGGCTTCGACGAGGGTGGTCAGCTCACGAAGGCCGTGCGTCAGAAGCCGTACTCGGTTGTGCTCTTCGACGAGATCGAGAAGGCGCACCCCGATGTGTTCAACATCTTGCTGCAGATTCTCGAGGAGGGGCGCCTGACCGACGCGCAGGGCCGCACCGTCGACTTTCGCAACACGGTCATCATCATGACATCGAACGTCGGCGCGCGCGACATCGCGCAGACAACGCCGCTTGGCTTCTCCGGCAACGATCATGCGGGGCTTTCCGACAAGGAGATCAAAAGCCGCGTGATGGCCGAGATGAAGAAGCTGTTCAGGCCCGAGTTCTTGAACCGCATCGACGAGATCATCGTGTTCAAGTCGCTCACCGACGAGCAGATCGCCCAAATCGTCGAGCTTATGGTTGCCGATTTGCGCGAGCGCATGATCGCCCAGAACATGTCGATCAACCTGACGCCTGCCGCGACGAAGCTCATCGCGAAGGAGGGCACCGACACCACGTTCGGGGCGCGTCCGCTGCGCCGCGCGATTCAGCGTTTGCTGGAGGATCCGCTTTCCGAGCAGATTTTGGAAGGCAAGTGGCAAAGCGGCTCCATCGTGGACGTGGACGTGGACGAGTCCGGCGAGAACCTCGAGTTCAAGCAGGGGTCGGGCGTTGTTCCCGCGCCGCGCAAGCGCGACAGCATCGCGCGTGACGCCGAGCTTCTGCTCACGAACTACGACTTGGGCCACGCGGGCTTGCCGAGTGCAAGCGGTCCCTCGATAACGGACGGCGCCGCAGACTAGCGCGCGAGGCCCCAAGCGAGCGGGGCTGCGCGAGCGCGCGGACGCGATGCCGCCAGGCGGTGTTTGGCGCGACTGGATCGCACGCGAGAGGGTAGCGCAGTTTGGCGCCAATAAGCGGTAAATCTATTGAACGGGCACCCCAACAGGTGCCCGTTTTTCGTTTTAAGTGGCTTTTGGGCTTGTGACGCGGGTACCAGAACCCGGAGAAGATGGGCGGGCAATCCTTTCCGAGGGCTGCATGGAGCAGACCCCCGAGTTGGTGGTCAATTGGAAGAGTTGTGCGCTGTCGAAAGCAGGGAAGGCGAAGGGGCGGAAATTGCCGACCTGGGCAAACGCTGACGACAGTGGACTCGACTCGTGCTGAAGCGGGTAAAAGCGGCTTCAAAACGTCGCACAACTCGCTCAGTTGACCACGAAGTGGGTGGACTGCTCCATCCGAGCGGGATCATCTACCCGCGCGCCACCCAAGCCTAGCCGGCCTGCCCCTCGCGTCCCGCCGGCGGCAGGCTAAAACCGCGTAGGCTGCGTCTCGATTGCCGCTCGCATCCCCTCAGGCACCGTTCATCGGCCTCAGCATCGGTGATTAACGCGCCTCAGCATGGGACCCAAAACAGTCTCCTCCCTCCGCCTCGCGGCTTCCCTTCGCTGCCGTTTTATCGCCAGATGCTAAGTATCCCCAGGTAAAGGCATCAGCATCCCTGCATGAGGGCCAACAGGGCGAGTTTCATCACGCTTTCAGCGCGCTCGCCGATTCCCCCGGGACCCCTCCGCTGCGTACAGTTCACCCGACGAGGCGGCTTGAGCCTCACCGCCGGCACCCGCCGGCAGATCAGACGAGAAAAGAGGAGGGAAAGACATGGCAGAACATGGCGTGGAGGGCTACAACAACAGCGGCGTATCCACTCAGCTCATCGGCGACTTCATCGAGGTCCCCCATGAGAAGCCGTGGAGGTACCAGGAGGGCGACCTGACCGTCACGCGAGGGAGTGCGTGGTCCGGCCCCGGCTGCCACGACGGCTGCGGCGTGCTGCTCTACACCGACAAGGACGGGAAGCTCGTCAAGGTCGAGGGCGACCCGGAGAACCCGTACAACAAGGGGCGCCTGTGCGTCCGCTGCCTCGACGTGCCCGAGGTCACCTACAACAAGGACCGCCTGCTCTACCCGATGAAGCGCGACCCGAAGGACCGCGGCAAGGACAAGTGGGAGCGCATCAGCTGGGACGAGGCCATCGACCTCGTCGCCGACACGTTCCTCGACATCAAGGAGAAGTACGGCGCCGAGGCCGTCGTCTTCGGCCAGGGCACCGGCCGCGACATCGCCGCGTACATCACGCGCCTCTGCTGGTCGTTCGGCTCCCCGAACTACGTCCTGTTCCTCTCCGGCTGCGCGTGCTACCTGCCCCGCGTCGCCGGCATGGCCGCGACTGCCGGCTCCTTCTGGGTCGCCGACTGCTCGCAGCAGTTCACCGACCGCTACGACAACCCCGAGTACAAGATCCCCGAGACCATGTTCATCTGGGGCAACTACCCGCTGCGCGCCAACTCCGACGGCTTCTACGGCCACTGGGTCGTCGACCTCATGAAGCGCGGCATGGAAGTCGTCATGATCGACCCGAAGGTCACCTGGCTGTCCGCCCACTCGCGCCTGCACCTGCGTGTGCGCCCCGGCTGCGACGCCGCCCTGGCCCTCGGCTTCCTGAACGTCATCATCAACGAGGACCTCTACGACCACGAGTTCGTCGAGAAGTGGACCTACGGCTTCGACCAGCTTAAGGAGCGCGTCCAGGAGTACCCGCCCGCCAAGGTCGCCGAGATCACCTGGATCCCCGAGGAGAAGATCGTCGAGGCCGCCCGCATTCTCGCGAACAGCAAGCCCTGCACCATGCAGTGGGGCGTGGCCGTCGACATGACCAAGGAGGCCCTGCCCGCCTCCCAGGCGATCGCCGCCTGCTTCCAGATCACCGGCAACGTCGACGTCCCGGGCGGCATCATCGCCCCGCCCGAGATCCTCAACTACGCCGGCGGCTGGGGCCGCGAGCTGTGCCCCGAGGAGACCTGGGTCAAGCGCATCGGCCTCGACGCCTACCCGCTGCTCAACTTCGGCTTCCAGATCGCCCAGCCCGACGAGCTGCGCCACACCATGGCGACCGGCGAGCCCTACAAGATCCACGCGACCTGGCTGCAGCAGAACAACGTGCTCGCCTGCATGGGCGCCGACCCGCAGGAGATGTACATCGGCCTCATGAACTGCGACTTCAACGTGTCGGTCGACCTGTTCATGACCCCGACCATCATGGCGACCTCCGACGTGGTGCTCCCGGCGGCCACCTTCCCCGAGCGCAACGGCCTTCGCCTCGGCGACGGCGTGCAGCGCGGCGAGGTCATCAACAAGGTGTGCTCCGTGGGAGAGTGCAAGTCCGACATGGAGATCAACCTCATGCTCGGCAAGCGCTTCAACCCTGAGGCCTGGCCGTGGGATGACGTCGACGAGATGTTCGGCGCGATGCTCAAGGCGCAGACCCCCTACAACTTCGAGGAGATGCGCGAGCACGGCCCGGTCTACCTGCCGTTCAGCTACAAGCGCTACGAGACCGGCCGCCTGCGCGCGGACGGCAAGCCCGGCTTCAACACGCCGACCGGCCGCATCGAGCTGTGGTCGACGTTCTACAACAACGCCGGCATGGACCCGCTGCCCTACTTCGAGGAGCCCGTCCCCGGCCCGACCTCCACGCCCGAGCTGCTCGACGAGTACCCGCTCGTGCTCACGACCGGCGCCCGCCCGTGGTCGCTGTTCCACTCCGAGCATCGCCAGGTCCCGCGCATGCGCAACCTGAAGAAGGACAACAACGTCTACCTCAACCCGAAGACCGCCGAGGAGTACGGCCTGAAGAGCGGCGAGTGGGTGTGGGTCGAGAACGTGTACGGCCGCTGCAAGGCCCAGGTCGAGGTCACGAACCTCTACCAGGACCCGCGCGTCATCGCCTGCGACCACGCGTGGTGGCACCCCGAGGGCGACGCCGAGGGCCTCTACGAGTCCCACGACCTCAACGTCAACAACCTGCTGCCCGGCATCCCCGGCCGCGCGGGCTTCGGCTCCAACTACAAGACCACGCTCGTCAAGCTCTATAAGGTCACGCCGGAGGACGACTCCAACGGCTACTTCCCGAGCCCCGACAGCGGCTACGTCTCCCAGGCCATGGACGGCAAGGGCATCAAGGCCATCGAGGAGCTCGTTGACGAGCGCGCGCAGATCATGCGCGACCGCGAGGCCCTGAAGAAGGCGATCGCCGAGGCTCAGGCCGAGCAGGCCGAGTAGGCGCCGCACGATAAGACGAGAGAGAGCCGGGCGCCGGGAAGGCGGGCGCCCGGCCAGGAAGGAAGAGGTTTTTCATGGAGACCCCAAAGGAACTCAACTCGAGGACGACGGCCAAGTACGGCCTGCTCATCGACTACCAGTGGTGCACCGGTTGCCACTCCTGCGAGATCGCGTGCCAGATGGAGCATAAGATGCCCGTCGGCAAGTCCGGCATCCTCGTCCACGACATGGGCCACTGGCCCATCGAGGAGGACGGCGACGAGTGGCAGCTCGGCTACCTGGCCGCCCCGACGACGATGTGCGACGGCTGCGAGGAGCGCCGCGCGCTCGGCAAGGTCCCGACCTGCGTGCAGCACTGCCAGGCGCAGTGCATGGACTTCGGCCCGATCGACGAGATGGCCGAGAAGGCCAAGGGCCACAAGGATTACGCGCTGTTCACGCTCGGTGCCTAGCTTCCGCGACGTCTACCGGGCGCCCCCTCCCCCTCAGAAGGGGGCGCCCGTGGACCACCCCTGCATGGGGAGGGCCGTCGAATAGGGGTTCGGCCCTCCCCATAGAGACAAGGGGAAAGCCTATACAATTCAATAAGGAGGGTTTATGTCCATTTCGAGTTATGGTGTGCTTGACAGGCAGACCACCAACACCGAGCGCTGGATTACTTTCGCCGCGCTCTTCTTGTTCGGGTTCACAGCTTCGTGCAACTTGTTCAAGGCTTCACCTGTTATGACGGTCATCGGCGCAGATTTGGGGCTTGACGCCGGCGGACTTGGCCTTATCATGACGTTCTATTCCATTGCCGCTTTGGTTATGGCTTTCCCTGGCGCTTTGGTTATGCGTAAAATCGGCGTGAAGGCGATGGTCGTGATTTCTTGCGCAATCATGGTCTGCGGCACCGCGATCAGCGCCTTCTCGTCTGACTCCGGAATGTTTCTTGCGGGTCGTGCTGTTGAAGGCATCGCTTACGGTCTGATTTGCGTTTGCGGACCGAACATCCTTCCTCGCCTGTTCCCCCGCAAGCAAATGGGCCTTGCTGTTGGCATCTGGTCTCAGTGGATTCCGTGCGGCACCATCATTGCATTCTTCACCGCGCCGCTCGTGTACGAAGCGACTGGAAACTGGCAGGGCATTTGGTTTGTCACGCTTGCTCTCGGTATCGTTGCTTTGATTCTGCTTATCGCTCTCGTTAAAATGCCGCAGAAAAACGAGAACGAAATCGTCGCTGGTGACGCCTCCATCGCTGCGAAGCCCGGCAAGCAGTTCTTCGCATCCGCTGCTCTCGTGTGCGTCGTGTTCGTCATCTGGGTGTTCGTCTACGTTGTGAACATCAACGGCATGTACCCCACGTTCCTCCAGGAAGTCAAGGGCATGAGCGTGTTCGACTCCTCGATGCTGCCTAACTGGCTCGCTATCATCACCATTCCTCTTGGTATTGTCGCGGGTCTCATTTCCGACAAGTTCGCTATCCGCAAGAAGGCTCTGGTCACCTTCTACGTTGTGACCGCTGTCATCTTCTTCTTCCTCGCCTTCACTCCTGGCGAAGATGCGACGAGCTCCTGGGCATTCTGCATCATCATGGGCGTTTGCGCCTCGTTCATCCCGACCTACACCAGAGGCATCACCCCGCTGCTTTGCACCGATTCCTTCAAGTGCGACATGGCTCTGTGCCTGATGGCTTTCTTCACTGGTGTTGCTCAGGTTTGCGCAGTTGTCGCCTCCATGAGCGTTGCCGCCATCGGTTGGTTCGCCAATGCTCAGTTCGTTCTCGCGCCGCTCTGCTTGGTTGCTGCTGTCGCAATCGCCATTGTGGTTAAGGACGACAAGAAGGTTGTGGAAATCCGCAAGCAAGAAGAGGAAGCCGATCGCGCAGCAGTTGCGTAAAATGAGACACTCTAGAGTTTCGATCGTCTTCTAGATTCAACCTCCCTCAGCCTGATTCGTCAGCTGGGGGAGGTTTTTTTCGGAAAGGGTGGCAAGTATGTCGTGCGGTTACGCTTGTGTTGGGTGCGGAAAGTGCAAAGGGATTGTGCGCCCTCTTGCCGTACCAGGCCACTGTCCTGCATGCGAGTTCGATAATGAGCCCGGTGCGAAAACGTGCGTGAAGTGCGGAATGCCCTTGCCGCTGGCGCCTGGGGAGGGAGAGCCAAAGAACGGACAGGCGAAGTAGCCAGGCACGGTTGGGAGAGGCGCGCTCCCGGGCGGATGCGGTAGCCGAGCGAAGTAGGCGGGTTCGCCTCAGGCTCAATGGACAGGCGCTGTGGGCAAGACGCAACAGGCAGGCTCGATGGGGGAGACGCACGGTAGGTCCACGCAGTAGTCAGACGCGCATCGAGTGCAGCAGACAGGCGCTGTGGGCAGAGGGCGGTAGGCAGGTTCGACAGGGGTGCGCATCGGGCGCAGCAGGCAGGCTCAGCAGGTACTTTCCCTACTCCTTCGCGCCAGGCTTTCTGGGGAACCTGAATCCGCAACTCTTGCAGACTGTGTCGGCCTCCGATTTCGGCTGCTTGCACAGGGGGCAGATGTTTAAGGGACGAGGCTTCTTAAGCTCGCATTTCCCGCAATGTCGGCATGGGTAGCACATAGATTACTCTTCCTCGATCGAGTCTCGCAGATTGATTACTTCTTGACGGGAATTGACGCCCATCTTCCTGTAGATATGCGACGTATGGGTTTTCACGGTATTGGTGGATATGACGAGCTTGTCGGCAATGCCCTGGATGCTGTATCCGCCTGTCAGCAAGAACAAGACTTCCACTTCTCGCTTTGACAAGCCGAAACGATCGGCTGCAATCTGACATTTCTTCCTATTAATGTCTATCGGCTCGTCTTCTTTTTCTTCGGGCGATGCTTCGAGCCCGCTATCTTGAGTCTTTTCCTTGTCGGAATTCTTAGGCTTCAGGTTAATGGAGACGCCTCCTCCAAATGCCACCATTGCCGAAAGGCAGACGATGAGAATCAGGGGGATGATGAATGCCGCCCGTCCTGTTGCGGGAAAGCTATGCGCAACGATCATGTTCGCAAGATATGCTATGAGCATTCCCAGCTGCACTGCAATTCTTCCCCGTGCAATAAAGAGGTATGGGGGAAGCGCCAAGCTCCGAGATGATTCGGCGAAGAACTCGAAGCTCGACACATCAAACAGGGTCAACAGCGCCAACAAGGCAGCATAGATCGCCCACGATGAGTCGTCTGGGGTAATGACGATCAAGACGAGAGCCATCGAGACAAACGGCAAAAGAATGGTGGCTACTCTTCCAAAGTCAGATTCCTTACCCTTGTTTATTCGCGAGAGGCCAATGACTAGTGCCGCCCCGCAAACCAGCGAGAGCCCGACAATAAGGTAATTCAGTCCTGCTGGCATCTTGAATGAGAGGCAGGCATAGATGCTGGTGCCCAAAACTGCGCCGTAGACCAAGCAGATGGCGTCACATTTTCGAAACGATGGAAGTCGCTTCGAGCTAACGGGGGCAGGGTTTGACGTCCGGTCTTTCTTTTCGGACGAACTCACGAGGAAAAGCATGGTTGATCCGCAGCTGCAAATAAGCAGCGAGACCACGGCAAACCATGTCCCAAGATACGTTACGGCAGAAAAAATCGCTGCTCCCGCGATGACGGGAACGCAAAAAGCGAGAGCGATGCTTAGGTCGGCTTTTGCTTCCATTTCACCCCAGAGCACATGCGAAATGCCTTGCCACACGCCCGCAAACAGCATAAGAAACGACATCAGCCCAGTGTTCAGTTCGTAGGCTATTCCCGCCATTTGCGAAGCGACTGATATAAGCAGAACGCCGCAACCGGCAATCATGAGATAGTTTTTCGATTCGAAGGCGATTATGCGGCGCGGTACCAGGAAGAGGACTTGCCCCAGGACGATCCCTGCCAAATAGCAAAATCTGCTCAGGTCTCTTTCGAGGAAGCTGAACGTATCAGAAGGAACGAACGTGTCGCTGTAAAAGAAGATGAAGGTTGCCGCCCAGCATAGCGAGACTCCGGCAATCAATGCGAGAGGGCTTCCTTTCGCATTCTTGTTGCGGGTTTCATTTCTTCTTTCCATGATAGCCTCCTTCAATGGAAAGTATGGCTATGCACGGCATGGGTTGCTATCACCTGTTTTGTATGATTCGGAATTATCAGAAGCTGAATTCGACAACATCTACCTGCGAAAACGTTAAAAATCACCCTCGCGGCGGGGAATCACCCTTTTTGAAAGATGCGGAATTGGTACCGAAGGAAATACGTTACGCCATGCGGACATCCAGACGAGACGAGAAAGGGTGTGATCGCATGTCCGAACAACGTAAGTACGATTTGGTCGAGCACGCAAAACCTTGGAGGTATGAGGAAGACGGGCTTACGGTCACGAGGGGAAGCGCGTGGACCGGGCCAGGATGCCATCTTGGGTGCGGTGTCAAGCTCTACACCGACAGCGATGGGAAGCTCGTTAAGGTGGAAGGCGACGAGGAAAATCCTTTCAACAAGGGCCGCCTTTGTGTAAGATGCCTCGACCTTCCCGAAGTGGTTTACAGCGAGAAGCGACTGACTTACCCCATGAAGCGCGATCCGAAGGACAGGGGCAAGAACAAGTGGCAGCGCATCACGTGGGATGAGGCCTTCGACGAGATTGAGGCGCATCTTGTTGACTTGAAGGAACGCTACGGCGCGGAATCCGTTCTCTTCCTTCAGGGTACGGGTCGAGATATCGCTTCGTGGATTTCCCGCCTTGCGTGGTCGTACGGAAGCCCGAACTATGGTTTCCCGCTCTCCGGCCTTGCTTGCTACCTTCCGCGTGTTTCCGGAATGTACTCGACGACGGGTGCTTTCTGGGTGTGCGACTGCTCTCAGCAATTCATCGATCGCTACGATAACCCCAATTACACCGCGCCTGAGGTGATGATTCTTTGGGGCAATTACCCGCTCATCTCCAATTCCGACGGCTTCTATGGCCACTGGGTAGTGGACCTTATGAAGCGCGGTATGAAGGTCATCTGCGTCGATCCGCGTATGACCTGGCTTGGCAACAAGGCTGCGATTCAGCTCCCCATCCGTCCGGGAACCGATGCGGCTCTCGCGCTGGGAATGCTCAACGTTATCATCAACGAGGACCTGTTCGATCACGACTTCGTCGATCGCTGGGTTTACGGCTTCGATGAGCTGAAGGAGCGCGTGCAGGAGTATCCTCCCGAGAAGGTCTCCGAGATCACGTGGATTCCGGTCGAGAAGATCTACGACGCAGCTCGCATGTTTGCCAATGCAAATCAGGCGTGCATCCAGTGGGGCGTTGCGGTCGACATGACCAAGGAAACGCTGCCCGCCATTCAGGCGATTGCTGCGCTTACGCAAATCACTGGCAATATCGATAAGCCGGGCGCTATGATCATCCCGCCCGAGATTCTGTTCTACGGCGGCGGCTTCGGTGCCGATTTGCTCACGGAAGAGCAGACGGAGAAGCGCATCGGCGTGAAGAAGTACCCTCTGCTGAAATTCGGCTTCGCCACGCTGCAGGCCGATGAGATGATGAAGCAGATGGAGACTGGCGACCCGTATGAGATCCACGGTGCTTGGATGCAGACCACGAACACGCTGTCTTGCATGGGTGCTGATCCCGACCGCTTCTATAATGCTGCGGTAAAGCTTGACTTCATCGTCGGCGTCGATCTTTTCATGACCCCGACCATCATGGCCCTTGCGGACTATGTGCTCCCTGCTGCCACGTATCCTGAGCGCGACGGCCTTCGTATCGGCGACGGCCCGCAGCGAGGGGAGACCATCAACAAGGTTTGCTCCGTTGGGGAATGCAAGTCCGACATGGAAATCAACCTCGAGCTTGGTCGCAGGCTTAACCCCGACGCTTGGCCGTGGGCCGACGTGAAGGAGATGTTCTCGAGCATCATCGCTGAGACGGGTTACTCGTTCGATGAGATGAGGGAAATCGCGCCCGCTTATCCGCAGTACACCTACAAGAAGTACGAGAAGGGCCTTCTTCGCCCCGACGGAACGCCAGGGTTCAATACCCCGACTGGTCGTATTGAGATCTGGTCCACTCAATACGCGAATGCCGGTCTCGATCCGCTGCCTTACTTCGAAGAGCCCGAGCCCGGTCCTGGCTCAACCCCCGAGCTGCTCGACGAGTATCCTCTCGTGCTCACGACTGGCGCGCGCAACTGGAACATGTTCCACTCCGAGCATCGCAACATCCCTCGTCTTCGCGCAATGCGCCCCGACCCCATTATCGAGGTTCATCCCGAGGCAGCGGAGAAGTACGGCATTGCCGATGGCGATTGGGTATGGGTTGAAAACCAGCGTGGTCGCGCAAAGCGCCGCGTGAAGGTAACCCCCGTTCTTCTCGACCCGCGCATTTGCTCGACCGACCATGCGTGGTGGCTGCCTGAGGCGGATCCTGAGAATCTGTTCGATGTTCGCGAGCTGGCAATCAACAACCTTGTTCCGTGGCAGCCGGGCAAGAGCGGCTTCGGCTCGAATTACAAGTGCAGTCTCGTGAAGCTCTACAAGGTTGAAGAGGGGGAATAAGCATGAGCGGATACGGTATTCTCATCGACTATAACTGGTGCACCGGTTGTCATAGCTGCGAAATGGCATGCCAGATGGAAAAGAAGCTTCCCATTGGCCAGTCGGGAATCCAGGTGTGCGAAATGGGCCCCTGGCAAATCGAGGGCGACCATTGGCAATTCGACTACATCCCCGTGTTCGGTGATCAGTGCGACGCTTGCAAGGAGCGCACCGAGCATGGCAAGCTTCCCGCCTGCGTGCATCATTGCCAGGCGCAATGTATGGAGTACGGTCCCATTGCCGATCTCGCGGCGAAAATGACGAATGAACGAAAGCAGACGCTCACGGTGCTCTAGCCCTTTAGTGGCGTTGAACGTGATTCTGCGAACGGCGTCAGCATAAGGGTGAGAAAGCGGGGCCTGTCGGCTAACGATTCTGAGGCGAGTGGATTGCGGATGAAAAGCGGGGGATTCTTTTCGCGTCCGCTCGCCGCCAATTAGCGTTTGAAGTAAAATCTATTGTTGCGACACAAGCGAATAACGAAACCTGTTTAGGAGAAGTTCCTTTGGCAAAAGGTGCTTCTCCTCTTTGCTCATACTCCTAAACAGGAAAGAGCTTGTGTCGCAACAATGAGGGATTCACTTTTGCGGATGCGTCCCTCATTGAGGGGCGCATTTTTAATATGAGGGGTAGGGCCGGGTGCTTGGCCCTTTGGAGAAGCGGGACGATTCGATAGTTGCCGTGTCGAATCAAAGCTAAAGGGGGAATTAATGGACGATCTGTCGGACAAGAGGACGCTTTGCACGTTGTTTTCCTCGGCGTTCTATTGGGCGTCGCTTTTTCTGGCGTACTGGAGTTCCTCGGTTGTGGTTGAGGAGCCTCTGGCGTTCAGGCTGAAAGGGTGCGCCCTGCTTGGTTCGGCGGTTATGCTTGTCGTCTGGTTTCTCGTAATGCGTTCCGGCAAGGGGAAGGTGTTCGACAGATTCGTGTTTATGGCTTTGCCCTTCGTTTTGTCGCCGCTGGCAGGGATAAGTGCTCTGCTGCTTGCTTTTCCCATAGGGGGTTTGCTTCCGCACGCCATCCACTATGCGCTCTGGTTTCTGTTCGGCTGCGGCGCGGCCTTCATCTTGATTCATATGGTCTACGGCGTTTTTCGCATCAAGCCCGAGAGCGCCTTTCTGCTCCTTGCGTTTTCGACGCTGTTGAGCTGTTCCATTGCCACATTTGCGTGCATGCAGCCAGGGCGATCCTTGCCAGCAATCGTTTCCGTTCTCGTGCTTCCGGTCCTCGCATACTGGCTCTCGATTGTCGGATGTAGGCAAAAAGACCTTGCGCTTTGTGTCGGGGAGGGGGTACCCGAGGGGCTCGCAAAGGCTGACGAAGAGGGCGTCCCGAGTGGAATCCTCGGGCCGTCTCCTGTGCGTAAGATTCCAAAAAGGGCTTTCCTGTTCCCCCTTATGCAGATGCTCTGTTACAGCATTACGTTCTCGTTTGCTCTGTTCATAGGTTTGAATGGCGGCCAGGAGAGCATGTCCTCGGGGTTCATATGGCTCGGGGCCATGCTGTCGGGCGTTTTCATCCTGCTCTACGGGTTGTGGTTCAAGGAGCGCGTGTCGCTTAACCTGATTCAGTACGTTCTCTTCGGCATTGCGGCGCTGGGCTTGGCTCCGCTTGCGATGTCGAGTCAGTTGCACGTCAACTTGCTTTTTGCGAGCTGCGTGCTTCTTATGTTCAGCTTCACCAGTTTCGATATGCTCAGCATGAGCCAGCTCTTGTCGATGATCGACGAGTACAAAATTTCTTATCCGAAGTATTTTGCGCTTGGCAGGCTGAGCAACGCGGCGGGCATGTTTCTCGGCTGGGCGCTCGCGCTCGGGGTTATGCTGGTCGACTCGGCGTTCCCTTCTTGGCATCTCTCCCAGGTGCTTCCGATTGCCATGATCCTCGTGCTGATGTTCGTCGTGATGGCGTTCTCCTACGATTCGATGAAGGGCTCCGACGCCAAAGACGGCGAATCGCCTGCCGTCCCCGCTGCCCCTGCGGCGTGGAAGACTGCGTGCGACGACGTGTGCGAACGGTATGCGCTGTCGCCCCGTGAGAGCGAGGTGTTCGCCCTCTGTGCGAAGGGGCGTGATACCGCTTTCATTTGCGACGAGCTCTGCGTGTCCAACCATACGGTCCGCAGCCACATTTATCATATCTACGGGAAAATGGACATCCACTCTCAGCAAGACCTCATCACGATTGTCGAAGATCGGGTTCGGGAGATCAAGGCGGGTCGCTAGGTAGTCGCGACGGCCTGTGGGCCCCTTTGCGTCGCCCTCTTTCAACTTGTTATGCGGAATGTCTCCGCTTGCAAACAGCTTGCCGTAAAATAGCATGAAAGAATGCGTTGCGTCGTCGGCGGTGCGCTTGCGTTCCCCGAAAAACCGACGGACAAGGGAAGGACTCTCATGCCGAAAACGATCGACCCCATCTATACGCCCTCCGTGCTCGATATGCCGGACGCGATGTTCGACGATCTCGACTTCGACGCGCTTACGAAAACGGTGTGCGGCCTGCAGGGCGTTGTCGACCCCAAGCCGAAGACGGCGGCTATCATCTTGGCGGGCGGCTCGGGCGAGCGCTTCGGCCGCGAGGGCGGCAAGCAGCTCGTCGAAATCGCGGGCAAGCCCATTCTCACCTGGTCAGCCGAGGCCTTCGATGCCGTGGGCGACGTCGGGCTCATCGTTATCGTGTGTCCCGAGGATCGCCAGGAGGAATACCTCAATCGCGCGGTCAACCCGTTCCCATTCGTCACGCCCATCGTGGTCGCGCCGTCGGGTCCCTCGCGCCAGGAGTCGGCGTTCTCCGGTCTTGAATACGTCACCGACGAATACGAGTACGTCGTGCTGCATGACGGCGCGCGCCCGCTCGTGTCTCCCGACCTCATTCTGCACACCATCAACACCTGCAAAGGCAACATCGATTGCGATGGCGTCATCGTGGGCCACCCCGCGGTCGATACGTTGAAGATTGTGGAAAACGGCGTCATCATGGGCACGCCCGACCGTCGCGTGTTC
Source organism: uncultured Ellagibacter sp. (assembly GCF_934617235.1). Taxonomy (GTDB): domain Bacteria; phylum Actinomycetota; class Coriobacteriia; order Coriobacteriales; family Eggerthellaceae; genus Ellagibacter. The sequence continues at coordinate 27,132 of NZ_CAKTTZ010000024.1, forward strand.
TGGGATGCGCAAACGCCGCAGGTCTTCCGCACGGGAATCTACCGCCGCGCGCACGCGAGCGCGCTTTCCGACGGCTTTGTGGGAACCGACGACTCGTCGCTTATCGAGCGGTTGGGCGGCAAGGTGCTCGTGGTCGAGGGCAAGCGCAACAACATCAAGCTCACGGTGCCCGAAGACTACATGATGCTCGCCGCGGCCGTGCGCGCGCTCTATCTGAAGCAGCCGGAGGAGTAACCGATGGACCCTAGGAACCTCCGAATCGGCCAGGGATACGATGTCCATCAGCTCGTGGAAGGGCGCAAGCTCATCATGGGCGGCGTCGACATTCCCCATACGCGGGGCTTGCTCGGGCACTCCGACGCCGACGTCCTTGCGCATGCTGTGGCCGACGCGCTTTTGGGTGGCATTCGCGGAGGAGACATCGGCAAGTTGTTCCCCGACACCGACCCCGCCTATGAGGGCGCCGATTCCATGAAGCTGCTCGCCGCGGTGGCAAACCTTGTGCGCGAGCGCGGCTACGAGATCATCGACGTCGACAGCGTCGTCGCGGCCCAGGCGCCGAAGCTGTCCCCCTATCGCGACCAGATGCGCGAGAACCTGGCGCGCGCGATGGGCATCTCCCCCGAAAACGTGGGCGTGAAGGCAACAACGACTGAGCATTTGGGCTTCGAAGGTCGCGAAGAGGGCATTTCTGCCACAGCGGTGGCTCTTCTCGTTCGATGTACGGATTGAGTTTGCTATAATCCTACTTGAACAGAGGGGTTTGCTATGAATATTTTCAAGACGATCGCCGAAGACGTCCGCGCCGTGAAGGAACGCGACCCTGCCGCGCAAAGTTCCTTCGTCATCTGGCTCACCTACCCAGGCCTTCATGCGCGCTGGTCGCATGTGGTCGAGCACTGGCTGTGGAATCATGGCTTAAAGAGCCTCGCACGCATCTCGTCGCAGTTCACGCGCTTCATGACGGGTGTGGAAATCCACCCGGGCGCCCAGATCGGGCGCCGTTTCTTCATCGACCACGCGATGGGCGTCATCATCGGCGAAACCACCATCATCGGCGATGATTGCACGCTCTACCAAGGTGTTACGCTTGGCGGCACCGGCAACGAGACCGGCAAGCGCCATCCGACTCTTGGCAACAATGTCATCGTGGGTGTGGGCGCGGCGGTGCTCGGCAACATCACCGTCGGCGACAATTCCAAGATCGGAGGCGGCGCCGTGGCAGTGAAGGACGTGCCGCCCAACTGCACGGTCGTCGGCATTCCGGGGCGTATCGTCAAGCGCGATGGCAAGCGCGTCACGAGCGAACAGTCTGCCGCTGCGAAGCGCATGGAAAATCTTCCCGATATCGTGGAAGAGCAGCATCGTTCCAACTGCGCGCGCATCGACTACCTGGAGGCGCAAATCGCCGCGCTGCGCGACGAGGTATGTCCGCAGTTCAAGAAGGCGCTCGCCGACGTTGAGCCTGTGGACCCGGAGGATTTGGAAGAGAACTGAGCGCCCCGCCCGCGAGGTGCTTTGCGATAATCACGAGAAAGTATTAGGAACCTTATGATTAAGATCTACGACACTAAGCTGCGCCAAAAAGTCGAGTTCCAGCCGAAGGAACCCGGCAAGATCAGCATGTATGTGTGCGGCCCGACCGTCTACAACCGCATCCACATCGGCAACGCGCGCACGTTCATGAGCTTCGATGTCATCCGCCGCTACCTCATGTGGCGCGGCTTCGACGTGACCTACGTGCAAAACGTCACCGATGTCGACGATAAGATCATCAAACGTGCAGGTGAAGAGGGCAGAAGTGCGGCGGAAGTGGCCGCCGAGTACACCCAGGCGTTCATCGACGACATGCACGCCGCAGGCGTGCTCGACCCTGACGTGCGTCCGCGCGCCACGAGCGAGATTCCCGACATGATCGCGCTCGTGCAGGAGCTCATCGACGGCGGGCATGCCTACGAGGTCGAAGGCGACGTGTACTTCAGCGTGCGCTCGTACCCCGCTTACGGCGAGCTTTCCGGTCGCAACATCGACGAGATGGAATCGGGCCACCGCGAGCTGCGCGCCGACGGCCAGGGGCTTGAGGCCCGCAAACGCGATCCGCTCGATTTCGCCCTGTGGAAGGCCGCCAAGCCCGGCGAGCCTTCGTGGGACTCCCCCTGGGGCAAGGGGCGCCCGGGCTGGCACATCGAGTGCTCGGCCATGTCGCGCAAGTACTTGGGGCTTCCTTTCGACATCCATGGCGGTGGTGCTGACCTGGTGTTTCCGCATCATGAAAACGAGCGCGCGCAAAGCGAAGCCGCGTGCGGCTGCACGTTCGCGCGCCACTGGATGCACTCCGGCATGCTGCAAATCGCCAACGAGAAAACCGGCGAGATCGAAAAGATGTCGAAGTCGCTCAACAACTTCCTGCTTCTGCACGAGGCGCTCGAAATCGTGCGTCCCGAGACACTGCGCATGCTCATGCTGCAGACGCACTACCGCAGCCCGCTCGTGTTCGGCGATGCCCGCCTGGCCGAGGCCGACGCGGCGCTCACCCGCATCGAGAACACGGTGAAGAACCTCGAGTGGCTGCTCGCGGCGGCAACGACTGAGGCGGATGCCGTGCTCGATGCTGCGGCGATCGAGGGCGCCACGCAGACGGCGCGCGCCGCTTTCGTCGACGCGATGGATGACGACTTCAATGCCCCTGCCGCGTTGGGTGCTGTGTTTACCCTGGTGGGTGACGTGAATAGCGCAATCGCGGGCAAAGAGCCCACCGCGGCCGACGTGCCGGCGCTTATCGCCGCGCGCGATTCGATCGCGGAGCTCATGGGCGTGTTCGGCATCGATATTGCCGCAGCCACCGCCGAGGGCGACGCTTATCCTCCCGAGGTCGTGGACCTTGCTGCCGAACTTGCCGGGTACGCGGGTGGTAACGCGACTGAGGCAGTCGAGGCGCTTGTGGCCCTTCGCGCGGAGGCTCGCGCTTCGAAGGATTGGGCTCGTGCCGATGCCGTGCGCGATGGCATGGCGGCGCTCGGTCTCACGATCAAGGACACGCCGCAAGGCCCTCAAGTGGAAATGGCGTAGCGCGCAGGCGCCTTTGGACAAGCGGAAGAGCGTGATCATCTGAATACCCAACGCAACATGGAGCTCCTTGCGCCTGCAGGGGGTATCGAACAGCTGCGCGCTGCCGTGCGCTTCGGTGCGGACGCGGTGTACCTGGCATCCGATCGCTTCGGCATGCGCGCCCGTGCGGCGAACTTCGCGCTTGAAGACATTCCCGCTGCGGTGGAGATCGCCCACGCTGCGGGCGTGAAAGTCCACGTCACCGCGAACATTCTCATGGAACAAGGCGACCTTGCCGCGCTGCCCGACTATTTCCGGGCGCTCGATGCGGCGGGAGTCGATGCCTTCATCATCGGCGACTTGGGGGCGGCCGCCATCGCTCGGCGCGTGGCTCCGCGCGTCGCCCTTCACGTGTCGACCCAGGCTTCCGTCGCCAATTCCGAGGCCGCGCGCGTGTGGTATAGCCTGGGTGCGAGTCGCGTGGTGTGCGCGAGGGAGATGTCGCTTGGCGATATCGCCCGCATGCGCGAGGACATGCCGGCCGATATGGAAATCGAGGCGTTCGCGCATGGTGCCATGTGCATGGCGGTTTCGGGGCGCTGCCTCATCAGCTCCTATCTCACCGGGCGCTCGGGCAACCGCGGGCACTGCACGCAGCCTTGCCGCTGGAGCTACACGCTTGAAGAGGAGAAGCGCCCGGGCGAGCATTTTCCCATCGAGGAGGACGGCCGCGGCACCTTCATCATGAACGCGAAGGATATGAACATGCTCGCTCACCTCGACGCGCTGCGGGCGGCGGGCGTGGACTCGATCAAGATCGAGGGGCGCAACAAGAAGGCGTTTTACGTGGCCAGCGTGGTGAACGCGTATCGACAGGTGCTCGACGGCGCGCCGGCCGCCGATTTCGCGCCCGAGCTGGAGGCGGTGTCGCATCGCCCGTATGGGACGGGATTCTTCTTCGGCGAGGCCGAGCAGGCACCCGACTACGACGGCTACGAGCAGCAGGCGATGCACGTAGCCGATGTCGTCTCGTCGGATGCGGGGGCTCGCACCATTGTTGCGCGCTGTCGCAATCGCTTTGCGGAAGGCGACGAGCTTGAGGTCCTCAGCCCGCGGGTGCCTGTTTCGTGCGTTGTCGTGCGCAATCTTACGTGGCTGCCCGACCCTACGGAGAGCGACCCCGACCCCGCGCCGGTTCCCGTGCCAGTGGCGAACCGCTCGTGTGGGATCTACCGCTTCTCGGTCGAGGTCGGGGCCGCGATTGGGGCCGAGGCTGGGGCAGCTGACGACGCTGACGCTGGGGCAGCCGTCGAGACCGCTACCCGCACCGATGATGGGGCAGCCGATGCTGCTGTGACCTGCGTGGGCACCGATGCCGCCGTCTACGTCGGGGCCGCCGCTGAGGCTGAGGTCGAGGCTGGGGCCGCGATCCGCGCTGACGCTTCCGCCGCCACCCGTACTGATGATGGGGCCGTTGCTGCTGGCTCCCTTCCCGCTGCGGGGGATTTCCTTCGCGTTCGTCGCTTTCGTCGCTCGGCTCGCTCGGGCGCGTAGGGCAGCGTGACGCCCGCGATCGGCGTGAGCCTTCGCGGGCGTCACGTTCCCATTTTGGGACACACGGATCCGAGCCCTCGAGCGCTATGGAATCGAAGTTGTCTCTCGCAATGACGGGTTTTCTGAGCGCTCGAGCGCGGAAGGCGTGCGACTTTCTGCGTCCGTTTTCTCGCCCCTCCGTGTAAGACGGCGATTTCTTCCCGCGCCGTCTCGCCAGCTCCCAACTCCCAACTCCCGAGAAGTCCTCCTCGCGCCGTCCCTCCAACTCCCGAGAAGACCTCCTCGAACCGTCTCGCTAGCTCCCGGCTCCCGATTCCCGACCCCCGACTCCCAGCTCCCGACTCGTTTTCCCCTCCCTCATAGCTACGCCCGGGGGCGTGATATTGCGACTTTCACGTGGGATTTCGAAAAAGCGCCTGGTGCTCGCTAATTCTTCTGCCAGCCCTTAAAACTCCGCGCGCTTCTTGATATCATGTTCCCAAGGTAAACCCGAAGAAAGGGGTAGCTTATGGGAACAAAGGCGGTCGATGCTCTCGAAATATCCTTTGAGGATATGCCCATGTACCTACGCGCCAAGCATTCGGTGTACATGGACGTCAACGGAGCGAGCTATTACCTCACCGATGTGAACGATCGGTATTGGCGCGCGCAGGACACCTCCCAGAAAAACGAGAAGGGCCACTACGTCGATTGCAGTGAGCTCGTGCCGACGGTCGGCGAGTTCCTCGATATTCCCTTCGTGGATGGCAAGAGCCTGAAGGAAGTGTTCGACGACGCGACATTCTACGCATCGGAAAAACCCGAGGACGAATAAAGGCGAGGGCCTCTTCAACAATCAAATAGCAAAACCTTAAGGCGGCTTCGGCCGCCTCTTTAATTGCTACTGTTGTGATATCATGCGACACGTAACAATGGCCGCGCCAGGGGGAGCGACCTTCAGCTTAGATGACGAGAAAGAGAGTAGTCTAATGGCAGAACAACAAGAGTGCTCGCATTCGTGCGGCAGCTGCGGCGTTGAGGGCTGCGGCGAGCGTACGGCTCCTTCCAAGTACGCGACCAACGCGGCGAGCAACGTGAAGCACGTGATCGGCGTTGTGTCCGGTAAGGGCGGCGTCGGCAAGTCCCTCGTGACGAGCCTGCTCGCAAGCGAGCTGCGCAAGAAGGGCTTCAACGTCGGCATCCTGGACGCGGACGTCACCGGCCCTTCCATCCCGAAGACGTTCGGCGTGACCGATAAGCTGCATGCCGACGAGACGGGCATCTACCCGGCGCTCACTGACAGCGGTATCAAGGTCATGTCCGTGAACCTCATGCTCCCGAAGGGCGATATGCCCGTCGCATGGCGCGGCCCAGTCGTCTCCGGCATCATCAAGCAGTTCTGGGACGAGACCAACTGGGGCGATGTCGACTACATGCTGATCGATATGCCTCCGGGAACGTCGGACGTGTTCCTCACGGTGTTCCAGATGCTGCCGGTTGACGGCATCGTCACTGTTTCCGCACCTCAGGAGCTCGTTGCCATGATCGTCGGCAAAGCGGTCAACCTGGCGCACGACCTGGATGTCCCCGTTGTGGGGTTGGTTGAGAACATGGCGTACTTCAAGTGCGACGAGTGCGGCAAGGAGCATCACATCTTCGGCGAGCCTCAGGGTGCGGCTGTTGCTGAGAAGTACGGCATCCCCGCGGTGGCTACGCTGCCGATCGACCCGAAGTTCGCGGCACTCTGCGACGAGGGCAAGGTCGAGGAATACGACGTTGCCGGTGCACTCGACGACATCATCGCCCACGTGGAAGCCGCGAAGCGCGAAGAGACCGGGGAGAAGGCCGAATAGCGCTCGCGAGAAGGCTTGGCCCCCAGGGGCAGACTTCTCAAGCGTGTGATTCACCAAGCGCCGCCTCGCGCAATGGGGCGGCGCTTTTGTTTTGGGGTGAGTAGCGGAGTTTCTGTACGAGAATGACGTTTTGTTATATAGGAACTGTGTGGAATTCCTCAAATGAAGGGAATTTGAGGAATAGTGTAACTTGATTTCGCTTTGACTGTGACGTTTTCGGTACAGGTAAAGCGGAAAATGGGGTAGTATCACCATTTCTTCATAACTTATCGTCAATCTTGTACAAAAAGTAGCCGGGAGATCGGCTGGGGTGCCAGAGCCATCTCGGGTTTGCGCTTCGCGTCGTTGCATTCTCGCGCTGGACAGCATCTCGTCGAGTTGACGTTCGGTTGCGCGTTCGATCGCCAAGCTGCTCGATGAGATTGCGCTGAATTTTCCGATGGCTTTTGCAGAAGAATGGGATGACACATGCGCATGTTCTTGCGTGCGGCTTATCGGGGCATGGGGCATCTTGCGGCGTGGGTGACACCTTGCGTTCGTTGGCGGTGGCGCGGCCACTGCGAGTGGCCTCAGAAGGCTTCGGTAAGCTCGTTGAAAATTTTTCAAAAAAGTGCTTGACCGAAATCGCCGTTCTGTTAATATAGTCGATGCACCTTTTACGGGGAATTAGCTCAGCTGGGAGAGCGCATGGCTGGCAGCCATGAGGTCAGGGGTTCGAACCCCCTATTCTCCACCATGAATTCAATCGCTGGTCGAGCAATCGACCAGCGATTTTTTATTTCCAGTCTCGTTATTTGTGCCACGTTCGCAAAACGGGGGTAGCGGGTCGTGTTCAGGATGCGCTTTGCGAAGGGCAACTCGGTTTTACGTCGCTAGTTCCCGGTCGTGTTGCGATCTCGCTCTTTCCTTTCTTCCGAATCATACGCTTTGCGGGATGTGACGTTTGATTGCCTCTCGGTAGGCCTTCCCGTAGCGTGTGGGCGTGGTGTTTCTGCGGGTGATGATCCCGATGGTCATCGATTCGTCCACGTCCAGCGGAACCGAGATGATGTTCTCGCCGTTGAGCTCGTGCGATATGACCCCGCTGCACACGGTGTACCCATTTAACCCCACGGCCAGGTTGAACAGCGTCGCGCGGTCGCGCACGCGGATGTTTTTGCGACGGTCGAGCGTGCTGAGCAGTTCCTCGCTGAAGTAGAACGAGTTGAAATCCCCCTGTTCGTAGGAAAGGTAGGGGAAGTCGTCGAGGTCCTCGAGTGTGACTGACTCACGTCCCGCAAGCGGGTGCGCGCTTGAGATGAACACGTGCGGCTCGGCGGTGAACAGCGGTTCGAATACGAGGTCCTGGCTGCGCAGCATCTTCCCAATGACCTCCTGGTTTCGCTGGCTCAGGTAGATGATCCCCAGCTCGCTTTTCATGCGGGACACGTCCTCGATGATTTCGTGTGTTTGCTCCTCGCGCAGGGTGAAATCGTAGCGGAAGGCGTTGAACTCGCGAATGACGTCGACAAATGCGTTGACCGCAAACGAGTAGTGCTGGCAGGAGACGGCGAAGCGGGGAACTTGTTGCGCCTCGCCCTTGTATTTTTCCTCGAGCAAGTCGGCCTGCTCGAGTACTTGCCGAGCGTATCCCAGAAACGTCTCACCCTCCGACGTCACCACGACGCCTTTGTTCGTGCGCTCGAAGATGACGACGCCCATTTCCCGCTCCAGGTCGTGGATTGCGGCGGTGATGGAGGGCTGGGACACAAACAGGCGCCTCGACGCTTCGGTGATGTTGCCGACTTCGGCGACTTTCACGACGTATTTCAGCTGCTGCAGTTTCATGGGCGCTCCTTGCGTGCGGGTCATCCAGCTTCAAGGATAGGGGAAAACGGCGTTCTTGCAGGCGTTTCGCGCAAAGAATGCAAAAGGGGGAGAGCTGGCGTGCTCCCCCCCCGGTATCGCACGCGGGTCGCACGCGCACATGCAGTTAGTCGCCCCAGACTTCTTCGGCGATCTCGCGTACGAGCGCCACCTTCGCCCACTGCTGCTCCTCGGTGAGCTTGTTGCCAATCTCGCAGCTCGCGAATCCGCACTGCGGGGACAGGCAGAGGTTTTCCAGCGGTACGAACTTCGCCGCCTCGTGGATGCGTGCGATGACGGTCTGCTTGTCCTCGAGTTCGGCGCGCTTCGTGGTGATAAGCCCGAGCACGACCTTCTTGCCCGAAGGCACGCTCGCAAGCGGCGCGAAGTTGCCGGAGCGCTCGTCGTCGAACTCAAGGAAGAAGGCGTTCACGTGCTCGTTTGCGAGCAGCGCGTCGGCGACGTCGTCGTAACCGCCTTCGCAGGCCCAGGTGCTGTGGAAGTTGCCGCGGCAGACATGCGTGTTGATGCACAGGTCGGCGGGCGCGGCGTCGAGCACGCGGTTGTTCACGCGCAGCAGCGTTTCCTTGATGCGCGCGAGCCCCGTTTGATCGGTGCCGAAGAAAAGCTCCGCCTTCGGGTCGACGAGGCATCCCCATGAGCAGTCGTCGAACTGCAGGTTGCGGCAGCCCGCAGCGTAAACCTGCTCGATGAACGCCAGGTAGGCGGCGACGATATCGTCTTCCAGGAGCGCGTCGCTTTCGTACGCGGCGTCGGTCGCCTTGCGGTTCATGGGCATGATGAACTGCTCGATGAACTGCGCAGGTGCGGGAATCGTCAGCTTCGCCGTGGTGTTCTCGTCCTCGAATGACTGAACGAAGCGGAAGTGCTCGACAAACGGGTGCTCGCCCGCAAGCGAGACCTTCCCCGTCAGGTATGTGTCATCGATCTTGGCCGCCTCGCCGTGGAACGGTAGGCCATCTTCGGTTGCGGAGTGGCCGATGCCCTCGAATGCCCACATGAAGTCAAGATGCCAGGTCGCGCGGCGGAACTCGCCGTCGGTGATGAAGCGCAGGCCGGCCTTCTTCTCCTTCGCGATGAGGTCGGTGATGCACTCGTCCTCGATGGCCTTCAGGGCTGCCGCGTCAATCGTGCCCGCGGTGAAGTCCTCGCGTGCCTGCTTCAGTTTTGCCGGGCGCAGGAAGCTTCCGACGACGTCGTATCGATTCGGTCCATAGTTCACTGTCATTGTTCGCCTTTCGATTAGATGCTTGCTCGTGCTCGTCTCGGAGCCGCTTTCGTTCGGCACCTGACGTCTGAGTTGTCGCTGCGTTTATGTCGTTGTGAAGTATAGTCATGCGCTCGGAAATCGGAAAATATGTGAATTGATACATTTGTTATAGGAAATGCCTATCGATAGATACGGGAAAGCGAAGGGGAATGTGTTGGAAGACGGGGTGGGGCCCGATGCAAGGCGGGACGGGGAGGCCGGTCGAGCGAGACGGGGAGGCCGGTCGGCAGCGCGGGGCTTGCCTGTTGCGAGACGGGACGTGATGGGGCGGGGTCGCGTTCGCTCGTTTGCCCTCGTCTTCGCGCTAGAAACCTTCTTCCTGGGTGTCGTTTCGCGGCACCTCGCCGCCTGTTCGGTCTTCTTTTTTGGGACGAAATGAAACGAAACGTGACGACAGCTGTGAACGTCGCTTGACGCCGCGGCCTCCCTTCTCTGCCCGTGCGATTATACGGGTGTCGCCGAACGAGAGGCGAAATCACCACAGTAACGCGGAGCCATAGGGGCGGCTCCTCATCAAACGAAAGGATCGCATCACGAAGATCTCCGCTCGCAACCAGATCGAGGGCACGGTCGTGAAGGTTCAGGAAGGCGCCGTGAACGGCCATGTGACCATCGAGGACGAAGAGGGCGTGCGCATCTCCGGCTCCATCACCAACGAGTCCATCGAGGCGCTCGGCCTGAAGGAAGGCGGCAAGGCCGTCGCCATCATCAAGGCAACCGACGTCATGGTCGCCGTCGACTAGCGATTCTTTTGCCTGCTGCGCGCATTGCGCGAGGTGAATTATGGAGCCTCAAGCCCAGCGAGAAGGGGTTTGAAGCTCTTTTGCTGTTTGCACGCCTGTTTCGCTCGGCTCTCGCTGCGGCTTGCGGGTGCTGTGATCGCGGCCTTGTCGCCGCCTGCGTGTGTTACGAGCCTCAGCTTGCCGCCACTTGTGCAATTTGCGCGCCTTAAGTTCTTTCGTCGCCTACGGGCGCGGGCGGTCTGGCTCGCGCTTGCCGCGGCCTGTTCCCCTCCCGCGTTCCGCCGCCTGCCATCCCTGCTAGCACTCGTAGATGATGGCTCCCGCGTTCGCCGCCTCGTAGCCATCGAGCGCGTCGCGTTCGTCCGCTTCCCGTACAGGTTGACGAGCGCGGTGTAGCTGCCCACGTAGGCGCGTGAAACCGGCAGCCCGGCAGCGGCGAGGGCATGGGCGATGATGTCGCCGGAGACGTCGTTGCCCGCGATGACGAAAGGCTCGCGATTGTCGAGCGAGAAGGCGCGGGGTATCCCGTTTGCGCTTTCGAGAGCGACGGCGGGGGAGGAGCTTGCGCTTGCGGTTGGGCAAGAACCTGGGAAGCGTTGCGGCGCCAGCGAGTTGCGCGGCGTCGGTGCGCCTTGCGACGCCCGCAGGCTTGCGCGCGTGTATGTCTCGACGTCGCGCAAGGTAAAGCGAAGTTTTCGCCCCACTCGGTATGATGCGAGCTCTCCCGACCGCGCGAGTCGGTAGACGAAGTTTTTCGAAACTCGCAGCATTTCTGCAACTTCTTCGGCAGTAAGCGCATCGTCGTCGAACATGACTCTCCTTCGTGTTTGATTCCAAGTCGGGATAATAGCACTTCAAGGATAAGCCTGGCTACCGCGATGGGCATCGGCGCGGCCCGACGGCGCTGGGTTGTTTTCGTAGCCACCTATCGGGTTGATTGTGACCCGTGGCAGGTGCGGCTATCGGCCCGCAAGCGCAATGATTCGAGGAGGGCGGAGGCGGTCGAACTAAGCCCAAATACAGCCTGATTCAGGCCTAAAGGCAACCTGCCACTAGCGACAGTTGCAAGTGAATCAACGCAGGTGGTTTGTGTGCCTTTTGCAAAACCGCAGGTCGCAAGCCTGCGCCATCGGCAGGAAAAGTGAGCAGTC
>NZ_CAKTTZ010000025.1 GCF_934617235.1 uncultured Ellagibacter sp.
ACCGCGAACCGCGTCTTCTTCATCGGCGAGGCGATGCGCCGCGGCATGAGCGTGGAAGAACTCCATGCAAAGACGGGCATCGACCCGTGGTTCTTGGCTCGCATGGCCGACATGGTCGCCGTCGAGCAGGCGCTTTCGGGCCACGCGCTTGAGGAGCTCGACGAGGAGGACATGCGCTGCGCTAAGCGCTTCGGCCTCTCAGATGTGCAGATCGCGCACCTGACCGGCTCAGACGAGCTTTCCGTGCGCGCGCGCCGCAAGGCGCTCGGCGTCGTCCCCGCGTTCAAGACGGTCGACACCTGCGCGGCTGAAACGCCGAGCAAGACGGCCTACCATTACAAGACCTACGACGCCTGCGAGAGCGAGATCGCTCCCAAGACCAAGAAGCGCGCAATGATCCTTGGCGCAGGCCCGAACCGCATCGGCCAGGGCATCGAGTTCGACTACTGCTGCGTGCATGCGAGCTACGCGCTTGCCGACGCCGGCTTCGAGACCATCATGGTCAACTGCAACCCCGAGACGGTCTCGACCGACTACGACACCTCCGACAAGCTCTATTTCGAGCCGCTGACCTTCGAAGATGTGATGGATATCGTCGACGTGGAGGACCCCGACGGCGTTGTCGTGACGCTCGGCGGCCAGACGCCGCTCAAGCTCGCCCGTGCGCTTCAGGATGCGGGCGTGCCGATTATGGGCACGAGCCCCGAGGCGATCGACCTCGCCGAGGATCGAGACCGCTTCTCGCAGGTGCTCGACGAGCTCAAGATCATCTACCCCGCGGCAGGCGAGGCTTCCACCCTCGAAGAGGCGCACCAGGTTGCCGATCATATCAGCTTCCCGCTGCTCGTCCGCCCGAGCTACGTGCTTGGCGGCCGCGGCATGGCCATCGTCTACGACAACGACCAGCTCGACAAGTATATGGCCGAGGCTGCGAAGATCTCTCCCGACCACCCGGTTTACCTCGACCGCTTCCTCGAGTCGGCCATCGAAGTCGACGTCGACGCGCTTTGCGACGGCAAGGACGTGTTCGTGGGCGGCATCTTGGAGCATATCGAAATGGCGGGCATCCACTCGGGCGACTCCGCCTGCTGCACGCCGCCGTTCTCGCTTTCGCTGAGCCTGCAAGAGCAGCTGCGAGATATCGCCCGCCGCTTGGCCCTGCGCTTGGGCGTTGTCGGCCTGTTGAACATCCAGTTCGCCATCAAAGACCAGGTCATCTACGTGATCGAAGCGAACCCGCGCGCAAGCCGCACGGTGCCCTTCGTCTCTAAGTCGACAGGTGTCCCCTTAGCGAAGATCGCGGCTCGCATCATGGCGGGGGAGAAGCTTGCCGACCTGCACCTTCCCGCCGACGATCGCGACTTCGACTACTTCTGCGTGAAGGAAGCTGTCATGCCCTTTGGCCGCTTCCCGGGTTCCGATGTTGTGCTCGGCCCTGAGATGAAATCGACGGGCGAGGTCATGGGCATCGCGGGTAACTTCCCCGCAGCGTTCACCAAGACGCAGCTTGCCATCGACTACGAGCCGCCGCGGGGTGGGGAAGTGTTCATCTCGGTGAACGACGGCGACAAGCGCAACATCACGGCGATCGCCCGCTCCATCGCGCGCCTCGGGTTTTCGCTCGTCGCGACGACGGGTACCGCTCGCGCCCTTCGTGCGTCGGGTATCGAATGTGAAGAGGTGGGCAAGATCCACGCTGGCTCGCATACGATTCTCGACCGCATCGCATCAGGAGAAATCGTGCTCATGATCAACACGCCGTTCGGTAGCTCCACCAACACTGACGGCTACGAGATGCGCGCAGCGTGCGTACGTCACGGCGTGAGCTACTGCACCACGCTCGCGGGCGCGCAGGCGCTCATTGCAGGCATGGAGGCGGTTCGGGAAACCGGACTCGATGTCGTCGCGCTGCAAGACCTGCCGCAATGGGAAGGTTAAAACATGGTAGACATCATAGCGCCCGTGCTCGATAACCACCAGGTGGGCCCCAGGCTTCACCTTATGACGCTGAGCGCGCCCGCAATCGCCTCGAGCATCAAACCCGGTCAGTTCGTCCATATGCAGATTCCGGGCATGGAGGGCCATATCCTGCGCCGCCCGTTTTCGGTCTATGCGGCGAACGCGAGCGAGGGGACGATCGAGATTCTCTATCAGGTGGTGGGCTTCGGCTCCGAGCGAATGACGAGGCTTGCCGCCGATGACGGTACTGCCCCCAAGCTCATCGGACCCGTCGGTCACGGCTGGGCAGCGCCCGAGAAGTGCGAGCGCGCGCTTCTGGTGGGCGGAGGTGTCGGGGCTGCGCCCCTGTTCTTGCTCTTCGAGCAACTGGTTGCTGCAGGGGTTGACGTCACTGTGGTGCTCGGCGCACAAACCGAGGCGGCGCTTGTATGCCGCGAGCGTTACGCGCGTGCGCTTTCCACCGCCGGCTGTTGCGCGGAGAACGCGCCTCTGTGCGCAACCGACGACGGCACCTTTGGCCGTGCAGGTTTTTGCACCTCGCTTGTCGATGACGCGATCAGCGAAGCGAACGCGAGCGGGAAACCCTTCGATTACCTGGCAGTTTGCGGCCCTGAGCCGCTCATGAAGATCGTTTCCGACCAGGCGGCAAATGCGAATATCCCTTGTCAGGTCTCGATGGAGAAGCGCATGGCGTGCGGCGTCGGAGCCTGCCTTTCGTGCGTCGTGGAAACTGTCCACGGCAAGAAACGCTCCTGCGTAGACGGTCCCGTATTCGATGCGCAGGAGGTGACGTGGTAATGGTAGCGAGAACCCCACGTGAAACGAGCGTGAACCTGTCGGTCAACCTCGGCGGCCTCGCGATGAAGAACCCTGTTACCACGGCTTCGGGCACGTTCGCCGCCGGCATGGAGTACTCCGATTTCGTCGACGTGTCCGCCTTGGGCGCCGTCACGACGAAGGGCGTTTCTCTCAATGGTTGGGAAGGCAATGCGAGCCCGCGTATTGCCGAGGTTCCTTCGGGCATGCTGAACTCGATCGGCTTGCAAAATCCCGGTGTCGCTCACTTGAAGAGCGAGGAGCTTCCCTGGCTGCGCGAGCAGGGTGCCACGACCATCGTGAATGTCTCCGGCCACAGCTTCGACGAATACGTGCAGGTCATCGAAGCGCTCGAGGATGCGCCCGTCGATGCGTACGAGGTGAACATCTCGTGCCCTAACGTCGATGCCGGTGGCATGACGCTCGGCACCCATGTCCCGAGCGTCGAGAAGGTTGTCTCACTTTGCCGCGAGGCAACGTCGCGCCCACTTATCGTGAAGCTTACGCCTAACGTGACCGACATCACCGAGATCGCCCGCGCAGCTGAGGCTTCGGGCGCCGATGCGATTTCCCTTATCAACACGCTGCTCGGCATGGCGATCGACGTGAAGCGCCGCCGCCCGGTGCTCGCGCGCATCGTCGGTGGATTCTCGGGTCCTGCCGTGAAGCCGGTTGCGCTGCGCATGGTGTGGCAGTGCTCGAAGGCGGTGTCCGTTCCCATCCTTGGCATGGGGGGCGTCACGACCGGCACCGATGCGGTTGAGTTTATGCTGGCTGGCGCCACCGCGGTCGCCGTCGGCACGGCGAACTTCATGAACCCCCAAGCAACCGTCGATGTGATCGATGGCATCATCGACTACTGCGAGAAACAAGGCGTAAACGATGTGAACGACCTGATAGGAGCACTTGAATGCTAGAGGATTTCCATATCGAGCCCGCCCGCGACCGCGTCATCGTTGCGCTTGACTGCGATGCTGCGACTGCGCTTTGCCTTGCCGTGCAGCTGCGCGGCCACGCGAAGTGGCTCAAAGTCGGCATGACGCTTTACTACGCCGAGGGTCCTAAGATCGTGCAGACGTTCAAGCAGCTCGGCTTCAACGTCTTCCTCGACTTGAAGTTCCACGACATCCCGCATCAGGTGGAAGGTGCCGCAGCGTCGGCGGTGCTTTCGGGGGCCGATATGCTCACCATGCACGCCGTTGGCGGTTCGGCCATGATGGCAGCTGGGCACCGCGGTGCGGAAGCTGCTGCGTTCGAGCGTAAGGTTCCCGTTCCGGCAACGCTCGCGATTACGGTTCTCACCAGCATGGATGCCGAATCTCTTGCAGCAACGGGCGTTTCGAGAGCATTGCCTGAGCAGGTGAGCTCGCTTGCCGTACAGGCGCGCGAGGCGGGGCTTTCGGGCATCGTGTGCTCGCCCCAGGAAGCGAGCAGCATGCGCGAGCTGCTCGGGCTGGATGCATTCATCGTGACCCCGGGCGTTCGTCCTGCGGGAAGCGCAAAGGGCGATCAAAGCCGCGTGGCCACGCCCGCGCAGGCTTTCGAGAACGGCGCTTCGCATATCGTTGTCGGGCGACCCATCACGCAGGCCGAAGACCCTGTCGCTGCGTTCGAGGCAATCGCCGCAGAACTGGACTAACGCGAAAAGCCGAGGGGCGCATAAAGCTGGCGAATATGCTCTACCCGAGGGACGCTCGGGATTCTGCACGTCCCTCGGTGTTTGATGGCGCAACTCGGATGATGCCGCAGGTCGGCATCGAGTGCGCGTCATTTGTGAATGCTTTGTGCTCAGAGGCGCTGTGATGTGTCCAGAATTGGCCCCGCAGCTTATTTTTCCGTTGATGAGCAGTGATTTCTTCGAAAAACACTTGACCATTCGGCAGAAATCCACGACGATAATCAAACGTTGACCGCGCCTTGGGCAAGCCGATATAAAATCGAATGCGCAAAGAGTCGCGGGGAAACAATGCCTGTCAACTATTTTTTCTTCGAATGGTCAACAGGGCATTTACAATAATTGTTGATAACGGCAATCGACGGTAGGCGTCGTGCCGAGAAACAAAAGGAGAGATTCACGATGGCAATTCCTCAACTCAGCCCCGAAGAGCGTCAGGCAGCTCTCGAGAAGGCCAAGGCCGCCCGCATCAAGCGTGCTGAGGTTCGCGACGATCTCAAGAGCGGCAAGCTCACGCTCGAGAAGGTTCTTGACATGAAGGAAGATCCGATCGTCGGTCGCATGAAGGTCTCCACCCTTATCGAGACTCTTCCCGGCTATGGCAAGGCCAAGGCTGAAAAGATCATGAAGGAGCTCCAGATTGCTGAGAGCCGCCGCCTTCGTGGTCTTGGCGACCGTCAGCGTGCCGCACTGCTGGAGCGTCTCGGCTAATCGTGCCCATGCGCCGCGGTAATCTCTTTGTGATTTCAGGGCCATCAGGTGCCGGGAAGGGCACCTTGGTGGCCCGTTTATTGCGTGAAGTTCCCGATAGTTGGGTTTCGATTTCTGCAACGACGCGCTCTCCTCGAGAGGGCGAGCAAGATGGCGTCCAGTACTTCTTCAAGAGCGACGAGGAATTCGATACGCTCATCGAGGAAGACGGCCTTCTTGAATGGGCGACCTATGCGGATCATCGCTACGGAACGCCGAAAAGCGCTGTTGTGGGTCATATCGCCCAAGGCAAGCAGGTCGTTCTGGAAATCGACGTGCAAGGTGCTTTCCAGGTGAAGGCCAAGCTTCCCGAAGCACATCTGGTTTTCATCGAGCCTCCTTCGATTGAGGTGCTTGAAGCGCGTCTTCGCGGGCGAGGGACGGAAACCGACGAGGTGATAGCTTCCCGCATGGAGGCTGCGCAAGTAGAGCTTTCGCGCAAGATGGAGTATGACATTCGGATCGTGAACGACGACCTTGAGACTGCGACCAGGCAGTTAGTCGATTACGTGAACGAAAAAGCTGAAGAATAACGAGGTAACACCAAAGATGAGTATCATCGAACCGAGAATCAACGACTTGCTGGAAGAAACCGATCAGGATCGCTTTCTTCTCTGCGCACTTGCTTCCAAGCGTGCACATGATATCAACGACATGATGCGCGGCCAGCGCGACCGAGCAATTCAGCTGCAGACCGCTGTCGAAATCGCCCGTGCGGCCGACAAGAAGCCCCTCACGATCGCTTTCAACGAAATCGCAGCTGGCGACGTTTCTTATGATCCTGACAGTATCGACATCAAGAACCATTAATGGCTGAGTATCAACGAATCTGTCTGGTTCACTACCACGAGATAGGCCTTAAGGGTCACAATCGCTCAAAATTCGAGATGCGCCTTCTGAAGAATCTGGAGGCGCATCTTTGCGCGTACCCTGTTGTGACGATTCATCGCATTTCCGGGCGCCTTTGCGTTTTCCTGAAAGAAGGAACCTCGCACGACACGATGGTCGAATGCGCCGACGCGATTCGGTCCATTCCTGGTACCGCCCGCGTTTCGTGTGGGTTTAAGTGCGAGCGCGACCTCGATCAGATGACCGAGGCGGGCATCCTTGCGATGCGCGAATCGGGTGCGTTTGCGAGCTTCAAGGTGCACGCGCGCCGCAACCACACTGATTTCCCCGTGAACTCGATGGAGATCAACCAGATTGTGGGCGGGCGTTTGAGCGAGGCATTTCCCCAGGTAAAGGTCCAGATGAAAGACCCCGACCTCACGGTTGGCGTTGAGGTTGTACAAAATGCGGCGTATGTCTATGCGCGAAGCATCCCCGGCATCGGCGGGCTTCCCGTTGGCAGTTCGGGCACCGTGGTAAGCCTGCTTTCCTCGGGAATCGATTCGCCGGTGGCGCTTTGGCGTATTGCCCGCCGCGGCGCCGTCTCCATTGGCGTTCATTTTTCAGGCAGGCCGCAGACCTCCGATGCGTCTGAGTTCCTGGTCGATGACATCGCGCACGTGCTTGAAAAGACGGGCTGCATTGCGCGCGTTTACGTTGTGCCTTTCGGCGATTACCAGCGCGAGATTGCGCTTTCGGCGCCGCCTGAGCTGCGGGTAATTTTATATCGCCGCCTCATGTTCCGCGTTGCTGAGCGCATCGCCTTCTACGAGCATGCGAAGGCGATCGTTACCGGCGAGAGCCTCGGGCAGGTCGCTTCGCAGACGCTCGACAATATCAGAGCCACAAACGATGCCGTCTCGCTTCCTGTGTTTCGGCCGCTCATCGGCTCTGACAAGCTCGAGATCATTGCGCAGTCGCAGCAACTGGGAACGTTCCCCATCTCGTCACAGGACGCACCGGATTGCTGCACGCTCTTCATGCCGCGAAATCCCGAAACCCATGCGAACCTAACGGCGGTGCGCGAGGCAGAAGCTGCGTTTCCTGTCGATAAGTGGGTAGAGGAGCTTGCTTGCGCCGCCGAGCCGCATGACTATGCATGTCCCGCGTACAAGCCGCGCAAGAAGTCGCTGCACGAACTTATGACGGAGAAGAGCGAGGATTAGCCAGGCTGTGGAAGTTTCGCAGGAAGTGAGTTCTCGTTTGGAGCCTTTCAATCATAATTGCAGTGTCTGCCTTGGAGAGACACCTGAGAGGGCCTGATCGTCGGGTCCTCTTTTGTTTGGCTGCCTACAGTCGTCGAGGCCGCTGCTTGGCGCCCGCCTCTCTGCTGCTTATCTGTATTGGGCGAACCCTGCCAGGTTCCTGCAAGGAATCTGGCAGGGTTTTTGCAATTTCTGACGAAACGCCGAGGATTATTCTTTCCATTGCATTGTCGTTTCAATCGCAAATCAGCAGATTGGACGCCCTGAATCGGGAAGCTTCGGGGCATGTTGCCGCAAGATTGTATCGCTATACTCCCGTATTCATTCGAAAGGGGAGTGATGAAACGAAGCGACCAAATACCTTTCTCTGCACCGGGCAAGCGCAAGCCGAAGCCTGCGATTATCGTCGGAGTCGTCTCGCTTGCGGTGGTTCTTCTTCTGATTGCGGGTTCCCAACTTGCCCATGCGCTGCTGCCCGGGTCGGAATTCTCGATATCGAAAGCAGAAACAAGTACTTCGAACCCTATCGAGGATGAACCCGACGATTCCACCCCCATCGAAAAATCGATATTCGTGCACGTCGATGGAGCAGTTACAACGCCCGGCCTGATTGAGCTTCCCGAGGGTGCGCGGGTGAATGACGCCATTCAAGCTGCTGGGGGCTTTACCGAAGAAGCCCTTCATGACGCGGTCAATCTTGCCCGAGTCCTGTCCGACGGCGAGCAGATTCTCGTTCCCTCGACAGCCCAAACGGAGGGCGATGAGGGCGCGACGTCCTCCGCAACCTTATCGCCTGGCACAACATCGGGGAAGGTCAACATCAACACCGCAGATGCGGCGACCCTCGACACACTGCCCGGTATTGGAGAGTCCACTGCCGCGAAGATCGTCGCTGACCGCGAGGCGAACGGCCCCTTCAAGACAGTCGAGGACCTAAAGCGTGTCTCGGGAATAGGAGACAAGAAGTTTACCCAGCTTGAGGGGTGTATTACCGTTGGCTAAAGGACAGCGCGCTCCTCTTCTAAAATCGCTTCGCACCCTCATGTCGAGGGTAGGCGTCATACGCCAGCATTCAAGCGACGCTCTTGACGAAGACAGTACTTTGAACGCCGTGCGGCGTCCTTCCATCCCGCCGCTTGCAATCGTCGCGCTTTCGCTATGGGGCGGCTGCGCAGGAAGCTATGCGTTGGGCTTTTATTGCGATCGAGCTTTCCTGTTGCCTGCTATTATCGTTGCCTTCGCGTTAGCAGTGCTCGCGGTTTTTGCCTTGGCGTGGGGCGTTCCTTCCGCGATCTCGCTACTCGTTATCGGGTTCGCCATCGGATGCGCCCTTGGGCTATCCGCAACCCTTGCCTACGAATCGAAGGCGGGCCTTGCCGCGTCCTCTGCTCTGCAAACTTGGACATTTACCGCCTCAGAAGACGCAAAGCAAGGCGATTACCGCGCAACCGTTCGCGCTTCAGCTCGTTCGCAGGCAGATGGGGAGCAGCATACCGTGAGCGTCACCCTTCCAAAAGGAAAGGGGGACATCTTTTATGGCGATGTTTTCACGGCGACGACTTCACTTAGCAAGCCAAGGGAAACTGCCGCAGAGCGTTTCTATCTCCAAGGCGTCGACGCTGTGTCGTCTCCTGGCTCAATCGAACGGGTAGGCAACTCGCATTCGATAGGAGGCTCACTTGCCGGCATAAGAACGACGGCGGTGAACTTGCTCGACGGAGAAGACGACGCGAACGCGCTTTGCCAGGCGCTTGTCTGCGGTTATCGAGAACAGCTAAGGGGCAGCGACCTCTATGCTTCCTGCAAAGCGGTTGGAGTCGCCCACCTCGTTGCGGTGTCGGGTGCGCATCTTTCCATCACGTGCGGCATGATAGCAGCAGCGCTCCAGTTCCTGCGCACTCCGCGCAGGCTTTCCCTTGCCATCCAGCTTATGGTTTTATCGTGCTACCTCGTGCTCACCGGAATGCCCGTATCGGCCCTTCGAGCAGCGGCGATGGCTATCGTCGGCATGCTCTCGTTCCTCGCACGAAGACGCCGCGCCACACTTTCCGCACTCGGTGCTTGCATCATTGCGATTGTCGCCCTTTCCCCGCAATCAAGCGTGTCGGTCTCGTTTTTCCTTTCGGCGATGTCAACGTTGGGAATCATCGTGCTCATGCCGCTCTTTGCGTCATGGTTGTCTGCGGTGCCGCTTATCAGTCGCATAGCTGATTCGCTTGCCCTCACGTTGGCGGCCATGGTGACGACAACCCCGTTTTCCGCCGCGTTATTCGCACAGCTTCCGCTTATCTCCCCGATAGCCAACCTCGTTGTCGCTCCGCTGTTCACGCTTGCGCTTTCAGCGAGCCTTCTGTGCACCGTCGCGTCATTGACAGTGCCCGCCGTCGCGGTGGTGGCGCTCCCCTGTGCCGCCGGATGCGCTTCACTGCTTACGTGCGCAATCAATGCTTTCGCGCACGTTCCCTTCGCTTGTGTGCCTGCATCGCTTTCCGTACCCTGGGGGCTTGCCCTCTCGTTACTAGGTCCTTTACTGTTATGGATATGGTGGCCCCACTTCTCCGCTAGCACGCTCTTCGCGATGGGGTCATTCGCCTGCGCAGTTGCCATCGCCCTTGTTGTTGTCGTGCCCCTTCTCAAGCCGAGCGCAATCGTTATGCTCGATGTCGGGCAGGGGGACGCGTTCCTTATCAGGAGCAAGGGATCGACATTGCTTATCGACACGGGAAACCACGACTCGCTCCTTTTGGAGGCGCTTGCCAGACAAGGCGTATTCCACCTCGACGCGGTTCTCGTGACCCACGCCGACGACGATCATTGCGGGTCGCTGCCAGCGCTTGGAGACGTTGTCACGACCGACAATGTGCTTATCGCGAAAGACGCTATTACGTGCGGCTGCGCATCGTGCGAGCATCTGATTACCAGCGCGACGTCGCTTGTAGGGGAAGACGGCATTCGACCTATCGCCGTTGGAGACACGATATCCTGCGGCGAATTCACCCTGAAAGTACTGTGGCCCCATGAATTTCACGACGAAGGCGGCAACGGCGACAGTCTTTGCCTTCTCGCGTCTCTCGCGACGGAGACGGGCACATGGACGGCGTTTTTCTGCGGCGATGCCGAATCAGAACAGTTGCAGGCAATGATCGACGAGGGAGCTTTGGGCGATATCGACCTGTACAAAGTGGGTCATCACGGCTCGAAGGCAGCTCTTACCGAAGATGTCGTGCAGGTGATTCGCCCCGAGATTTCCCTGGTCAGTGTTGGCGCGACTAACCGATACGGTCATCCGGCACCGCAAACGCTTGCCCTTCTTGCCGAGGTTGATTCGCGAGTTTTCCAAACCGATGAGATGGGAGACGTTTCATGCGAATTCTCAAACGATCGCATTCGCGTTACCACCCTGGGATAGAATGACGGTATGACACAGACGGCTAAACAAAAACCACTCATTCCTGCCTATCTTATCGTGGGGGAGGACGCCCTCAAGCGCTCAACCGTGTTGAGGCGTCTTCGCAAGCGACTGGAAGAATTCGGCGATCTCTCGTTTAATTCCGATACCTTTGACGGAGAGACGGCTCTTGGCGCCGACATTGTATCGGCGTGCAACACCATGCCCTTCGCAAGCGAGAAACGCCTTGTCTATGTACGTAACGCCGAGAAGCTGAAGAAGGCTGACTCTGAAGAACTCGTTTCCTATCTCGAATCTCCGAGCAGTCAAACCGTTCTTGCCGTCGAAGCGGAAAAGCTCGCAAAGAACACGCGCTTGTACAAGGCGATTGCCGCGGTGGGCAAGAGCGCTGTGATCGAGTGCGTTCCCTTAAAGAAGAAAGAGCTGCCCCACACCGTCCGTTCGATGGCGGTTTCGCACGGAACGACCTTCACCGAGGGAGCCGCGAACGCTCTTGTTGATCTCGTGGGCGAGAACACGGTGCGACTTGACAGCGAAATCGCGAAGATTGCCCTTGCGCATCGCGGGAGCGACCCCGTGTCCGAGCATGAGGTGCGTTCGATGGTGAGCCGGACGACCGAGGCAACGCCCTGGGAATTCGCTGACGCCTTTGCCGCACGCGACCTTAAGAAATGCCTGAAGTACCGATCCGAGATGGAATCGACCTCGCCCCATGCCCTAATCGGGCTGTGTACCACTCGCCTGCGGGAGGTCCTTTGCGCAAAGGTTATGGCGCAAAGGGGGAATACGAACGCGCTCGCGCCTGCGTTGACCGAGTATGCGAAAATCGCGAACCCGAAGGCGAAGCCGAAACAGGCGTGGCAGGTAAAGGGGCATGCTACGCTCGCGCGCCGCTTCACAAGCGAGGAACTCCGCCGCGCGCTCATTTCCGCGCGAGATACTGAACGCGCGATGAAGAGCGGCACCGATCCCGAGGCGGCCTTTATGGATTGGGTCATTTCCGTCTGCACCGGAAGATAACCCCGCCTTCGCCCTCTTCCTCCGATGTCCCTTGGCCCCGATATCAAAAAGGGCCCTGGTTTCCCAGAGCCCTTGCGTTCGAATGCTGTTTGAGCAGCTTTCTCGGCTTCAGCTTCAGCGGCTTATTCGGCAGCTTCCTCGGCTTCGGCTTCAGCAGCCTCGGCCTTGGCAGCCTCTTCGGCTTCCTTAGCCTTGCGAGCCTTAGCGGCAGCCTCTTCCTTGAGCTGCTTCTCGCGACGCTTGGCCTTCTCGGCGGAAGCGGCGGCGAGAGCGGCCTTGCGCTCGGCCTTCTTGGCAGCCTTCTTGTTGCCCGTGGCCTCCTGCTTCTTCGGTTCCGGCTTCACGTAAGCGGCGCGATCGGCGTCGGTCACGATGGTGTTGGCGAGCTGCATAACACCGGACTTGCGGTTAGCAGCCTGGTTCTTGTGGATGATGCCCTTGGAAGCAGCCTTGTCGAGCAGACGGCTTGCAGCGAGGGCGGCAGCGTAAGCCTCGGCACCGTTGCCGGCGGCGACAGCCTCGCGTACGCGGCGCACTGCAGTCTTCAGCTCGGACTTGCAGGCCTTGTTGCGCTGATGTGCCTTCTCGTTGGTGATGTTGCGCTTCTTCTGGCTCTTGATGTTTGCCATGTTCGTTCCTTTCCTAAAACAACGTATAGTCCGCGCACTCAGCACGACACGTTGCGGGAAAGTGATGGAAGGCAAGATTGACGCGCGAGACGAAGAAACCGCAATGATGCGCGTCTCGCATAGGAAACAGTCAGGATTTCTCTGTCTCGCAGGCCAATCGGCCGTCCAGCACAAGCGCTTTCCCTGTTGCAGCCATGTCTGCGGATTCGCCGATGAATCTCATCACGCGAACGCTTGCTGGATACGCAATGCGATAGAATAGCAAACGCTTGCGCCAATTGCACGTAGTTTTTAGTGAATTGCGCCATTTTAATGCGCAAACGTATACATTGAACACAAATACTGCAAGAGATAAGGACCCCTCGATCGTCATGACCGACCCTTCGCATATCAGGAACTTCTCCATCATCGCCCATATCGACCATGGGAAATCGACGCTTTCCGACCGCATTCTCGAGATGACGGGAACCATCGCCGAGCGCGACATGCAAGCCCAACTCCTCGACACGATGGACATCGAGCGCGAGCGCGGCATCACCATCAAAAGCCAAGCTGTGCGCGTGAACTATAAAGCAGACGATGGGGAAGAGTACCAGTTCAACCTCATCGACACCCCGGGACATGTCGACTTCACCTACGAGGTGAGCCGCTCGTTGGCCGCTTGCGAAGGTGCTGTGCTCGTCGTCGACGCGACGCAGGGAGTCGAAGCGCAAACCGTCGCGAACGCTATGATGGCGATGAACGCGAACCTCGAGATCATTCCACTCATCAATAAGATCGACCTGCCGTCAGCCGACCCCGAGCGCGTGCGTGCCGAAATCGAAGACGCGCTTGCGATTCCCGCCGACGACGCGGTGCTCGCATCGGGAAAGACCGGCGTTGGCGTGCATGACCTGCTCGAAGCCGTGGTCTACAACATCCCCGCGCCGACTGGCGACGCCAGCGCCCCGCTGCGCGCGCTCATCTTCGACAGCTACTTCGATCCGTATCGCGGCGTCGTGGCACTCGTGCGCGTCGTCGATGGCTCTATGAAAAAAGGCCAGCGCCTGCGCCTTATGGCATCGGGCAAAGTCATCCTCGCCGAAGAAGTGGGCGCACGCCACCCGGTCGAAGAGCCGCTGCCCGAGCTGAGCGTCGGCGAAGTTGGCTACCTCGTCACGGGCCTGAAAGACCTTATCCACGTGAAGGTCGGCGACACGATCACGCTCGCGGAGGGCGGTGTCGACAAGCCGCTTCCCGGCTATCGCGAGGCAAAGCCCATGGTCTTCACGGGTTTGTTCCCGATCGAATCGGACCAGTACGAGCCGCTAAAGGAAGCACTCGAGAAGCTTTCGCTCAACGATCCCGCGCTTCTGTGGGAACCCGAAAAGTCGCATGCCCTCGGCTTCGGCTTCCGCGTCGGCTTTTTGGGCCTTCTGCACATGGAGGTCGTGAAGGAGCGCCTCGAGCGCGAGTTCAACCTTGACCTGCTCGCCACCGCGCCATCGGTGGAATACCACGTCTTCAAGCAGGGTGGGGAAATGATCAGCCTGCACTCGCCCCAAGAAATGCCCGATCCCGGCGAAATCGAGCACATCGAGGAGCCGTATCTCAAGGCGAAGATCCTCATCCCGCCCGATTACGTCGGCGCGGTGATGGATCTCACCGTCGCGCGCCGCGGCACCTTCGTCACGATGAGCTACCTCTCGCAAAACACGGTCGAAATGCTCTGGGAGATTCCTCTCTCCGAGCTCATCATGGACTACTTCGACAAGCTGAAGTCGAACACGAAGGGCTACGCGTCGCTCGACTACGACTTCGACGGATACAAGCCCTCGCAGCTCGTGAAGCTCGATATCCTTTTGTCCGGCAAGCCCATCGACGCGCTGTCGTTTATCGTCCACAAGGACAAAGCCTACGATCGCGGGCGCGTGCTTACCGAAAAGCTGAAGGAAATCATTCCGCGTCAGATGTTCGAAGTGCCCATCCAGGCGGCCATCGGTGGGCGCGTGCTCGCGCGTGAAACGGTGAAGGCCAAGCGCAAGGACGTGCTTGCGAAATGCTACGGCGGCGACATCTCGCGCAAGAGAAAGCTTCTCGAGAAGCAGAAGCAAGGCAAGAAGCGCATGAAGGCCATCGGCAACGTGGAGGTCCCGCAAGAGGCCTTCATGGCGATCCTCAAGGTTGACGATTAACCATGGCGAAACGACGTGAAGAATCTTACAACTGGCTCGACGACCCCTTCGACGAGAAGAAGGCCGCTGCAGAACGCGAACGGATGGAAGCAAAGGGCGCATTCCCCGTGGCAGGGTGCCTCATCGTAGGGCTTGTCGTGGTGATTCTCATCGTGGCGCTGCTTGTCATGGGCGCGCTCACGTTCGGCACACTTGCAAGCGCACGATAGCGACGATTCCGGGAGTCCTTACGTAATGCATGATTTCTTCGCCGCACATCCTTTGCTCCTTGCGCCGATGGCGGGCGTGACCGACGAGGCGTTCCGCGCGCTTTGCCGCGAGGAGGGTGCATCGCTCGCCTATACCGAAATGGTCTCAGCGAAGGGGCTGTCCTTCGCAAACGAGAAGACGCGCCATCTTCTGCGCCTTGCGCCGGGAGAGGACCTCGTTGCCGTTCAATTGTTCGGGCACGAACCGTCCGACATGGCCGAGCAGGCCGCGTGGATCGAGCAGACGATGGGCGACACGCTTGCATATCTCGACATCAACATGGGATGTCCCGCGCGCAAAATCGTGACGAAAGGCGACGGGTCGGCCCTCATGTGCGACCCCGCGCTTGCCACGAGCATCGTGTCCGCCGTGCGCGACGCCGTAAGCCACCCCGTTACCGTAAAGTTCCGCCGCGGCTTCAAGATGGGGGAGGAAACGGCGCCCGAATTCGCTCGCCGCATGGAGGCGGCAGGGGCGTGCGCCGTCACGGTGCACGGACGCTTCTCCGAGCAGCTCTATCGCGGAAACGCCGATTGGGACGTCATTGCGAAGGTCAAGCGAGCTCTTTCCATTCCCGTTGTGGGCAATGGCGATGTGCGCTGCGGTGCCGATGCCGTTGCGCTCAAAGAGAAGACAAGCTGCGATGCCATTATGATCGGCCGCGGAGCCGAGGGCAACCCTTGGGTGTTCGCCCAGGTGAAAGCCGCCCTTGCTGGCGACGAGGAACCCACCGCTCCGACAATCGCCGAGCGCCTTGCCATGGCACGCCGCCACGCCCATCTTCTTGCCGAGCGGGAAGGGCGCAACATCGTGCGCATGCGCAAGCACGCAATGTGGTACATGACCGGCCTCCCCGGCGCCTCAGCTGCGCGCGGCAAAATCAATGCCTGCGTGACGACTGAGGACTTCGACCACGTATTCGACGAGCTGCTCGCATTCGCGGCTGAGCACGAAAACGTGCATACGCCGACGCCGAGCACCAGGGAGAAATAAGGAGACTCATCGATGCCGCACGACCCATATCGCGCACTCTATCTGCATCTTCCCTTCTGCGTGAGGCGCTGCTCCTACTGCGATTTCACCACGTCGGCCGCGTCGCAAGACGATCCGCGCATCGACAAGTACGTGGAAGAGCTTTGCCTCGCGATTCGCCGAAAATCCAAGGAGGGCGAGCTTTCCGCGATTGAAACGGTGTATCTCGGCGGGGGAACCCCGAGCCACCTCGGTATGTCGCGGCTCTCCATGCTGCTCTATACGCTTTCCACGTCCATGCGCCTTGAACCCGATATCGAATGCTCGATGGAGGCAAACCCGGAAAGCCTCACGCCGAACATGGTTCGCGACATCTGGGCGCTTGGGGTGAACAGGCTCTCTATCGGCGTGCAGAGCTTCGACGACGAGGTTTTGCGCACCCTCGGCCGCGCTCACGACGCGCAAACTGCCGCTCGCGCGATCGAGGCGGCACGCGAGCGCTTCTCAAACGTGAGCTGCGATCTTATGTGCGGCATCCCCGGGCAGAGCGCAGCCTCCTTCGAACAGAGCGTCCACCGCGCGATTGAGCTCGGCGTCACGCACATAAGCGTCTACCCGCTCACCATCGAGCCGCACACCCCCTTCGATCGCATGGTGCTCTCAGGTGAGCTGCCCGAGCCGGATGACGACGTCGAAGCAGAGCAGATGGAAATCGCGCGAGACATCCTCCAGTCGGCCGGGTTCGAGCGCTACGAGGTGGCAAGTTACGCGAAGCCCGGATTCGCGTGCCGCCACAACATCGCGTATTGGACGAGTGTACCTTATCTCGGGATCGGCACCTCGGCGGCGACCATGACGCAGAACAGCGAGCGTCGGATGCGAATGACCGACGGTTTGGTAACTGACGATTTGAACGCCGCGCAGATGGCCGCCGAAGACCTTATGCTCGGGATGCGCATGACCCGCGGCGTCTCCGATGAGGCAATTGCCCAGGCCCGATTACTGCTTCCGCGCCTTGACGAGACGATCGATGAGCTTATCTCAGAGGGGCTCGTCCACCACAGCGACGGACGCCTTCGCCCAACCGAGAAGGGCTGGCTGCTTGGAAACGAGCTTTACGGAGCACTTTTCGACCTTGCCTAGCCACTCGACAGCCGCCTCCTATGATTCATCTATCAAGATATGGCGCACCTTGCCAATTTCTTTAGCACTCAAAGGCTTCGGCTGCTAGAATGGCTTTTTGGCATGGCCGATATCGAGACGAAAGGGGTGAAGTCATGCTCTCAGATAGAAGGCAGCGCGTTCTCGCGGCGCTCATCGAGGAATACGTGGCGCGAGCTTTGCCCGTCGGCTCTCGAACGCTGACCGAGCGCTATAAGCTCGGCGTGAGCCCTGCTACCGTGCGAAATGAGCTCTCGATTCTCGAAGACGAGGGCTACATCGCGCAACCCCACACTTCCGCAGGTCGCATCCCGACTGATTTCGGATACCGCACATTCGTGGACGACTTGCTCGCAAACGATACGCTGCCCGATGAGGAGCGCTATCGCGCCGTCGCGGAGGACTTGCGCAAAAGCGCTTCTGAACTGGACTCCCTGCTTGAGCAAACCTCGAGTGCGCTCGCGCGACTGACCGACTGCCTCTCGATCGTCCTCGCGCCAACCGTCCTCGAGACAAGAATCAAGCAGATCACCCTGGTGAGCCTTACCACATTTCGCGCCATCTGCGTTGTCGTGACCGAAGACGGCAACGTCTTCAACCGTCAAATGGATTTCACCATCCCCGTTGGCAGCGACGAGCTGTCGCGCATTCAAGTGCTGCTTGGGAAGGCGCTTTGCGGGAAGTCGCTCTCCGATGTTGAACGAGGCCTGTCGTTTGGCATGAAGCGCGCGTTCTCCGACCCGCTTGTTCGCGCGGTGCTCGATGAGGTGCTCTCCTGCATTCAGGAGGGGCAAACTGGCCGCACGCACCAGCTCGGCATGAGCGCTCTTCTCGCGCAGCCGGAATTCTCGCGAACCGACGCTGTGCTGCCGCTTATGCAGGTGCTAGAGGACGACACGGTGCTGTTGCACATCTTAGACGACCTGACGAGCACGGAGGATCTTTCCGTGCAGATCGGCAAGGAGAACAAGACAGAGGGCCTCTCGGGAGTGTCTGTCGTGGCAAGCCGCTACGGCAGAGGGGAAGCGGAAGGCGTCGTCGCCGTCATTGGCCCGACGCGAATGGATTATTCGAAGGTTATCCAGGCCGTGCGCGCAGCCAGCGCAGCGCTTGGTGAATCGTAGTAATTATGCGGCTTGGATAAGCCGCTGACGAGAGTAGTTGAGAAAGGCAAGAGATGGCCAAGGACTTGTATGAGATTCTCGGCGTGTCGAAAGATGCGTCCGACGCCGAGATCAAGAAAGCGTTTCGTCGTCGCGCGCGTGAGCTGCACCCCGACGTGAACAAAGCCGCCGACGCTGAGGACCAGTTCAAGGAGCTCAACGAGGCATACGACGTGCTCTCCGACCCCAACAAGCGTGCGCAGTACGACCGCTTCGGAACGATTCCCGGCGCTGCTGGCGGCGGATACGGTGGAGGGTCCGGCTACGTCGATTTCGATGATTTATTCGGCGGCGGATTCGGCGGCATGGGCGACATCTTTTCCTCCTTCTTCGGCGGCCAGGGCGGCCAGGGCGGTCGCCCGGCGCGCAAGGAAGGGCGCGACATGGGCGTCGGCCTGCGCATCACACTTGAAGAGGTCGCATGCGGCGTCGAGAAGGAAATCGTCTACGATCGCCTTGCACCGTGCCCCGACTGCAAGGGGACCGGCCTCGGCGAGAACGGCAAAGTCGTCACCTGCCCCGAGTGCGGCGGTAAGGGCCGCGTCGTGAGCGTTCAGCGCACCTTCTTGGGCGACATGCAGACCGCCACAACCTGCAAGAAATGCAACGGCACTGGCTCGTCGATCGAGAATCCTTGCCCCGAATGCGAAGGCCAGGGCCGCGTCCCCGATCGCCAGCGCGTCACGGTGAAGGTTCCGGCGGGCATCCGCGATGGCCAGCAGCTGCGCGTGAGCGGCTTTGGCGAGGCGGGTATCCAGGGCGCCCAGGCAGGCGATCTTATCGTGACCTGCCGCGTGCAGCCGCATGAGTTCTTCGAGCGCGACGGCGACGATCTGCATGCGCGCGCGAACGTGTCGTTCATCCAAGCGATCCTCGGTGCCGAAATCGAGATCGACGGCATCATGACCGATGAGAAGGTCCAGGTCCGCGTTCCCGCAGGCTGCCAGAACGAGCAGGTCATTCGCGTGAAGGGCTTCGGCATGCCGCGCCTTAAGAGCGACATTCGTGGCAACATGTACGTGCATGTGAACGTCGTCATTCCTGAGAAAATCTCGAAGAAGGAACGCGAGCTGCTCGAGAAACTTGCCGAGGAAATGGGCGAAGAGGTGGCCGCGCCCCGAAGCCCGCTGCAAAAACTGCGCGACGCCTTCAACTAACGCATCCGAAGGGTAAGGTTGCGAACAGTTATGTCACTGCCACGTTTCTTCCTCGAAGAGCAGGTCATCGCCAATGAGCCGCAGGAATTATTCCCCCTGCGGCTTGCGCGCGACGACGCCAAGCACGCTAAGGTTTTGCGCTTGGCCCCAGGTGAGCACGTAGCCGTCATCGATGCGGCGCAGGACTACTTCGAGTGCGAGATCCAATCCTTCGACGATGATTTCCCCCTTGTGCGCATCACGCGCCACGAGGACGCGCTTGACGACGGGCCGCTCGTAATGTTAGTCCAGGGTCTGGCCAAGGGCGAGAAGATGGACTCGGTTATCAGGCACGCGACTGAGCTCGGTGTGGCCGCCTTCATGCCCCTGCTCTGCGAGCGATCCATCGTGAAACTCGACGCGAAGAAGACGAAGACGCGCCTTGAGCGCTGGCGCTCCATTGCGAAAAGCGCCGCCATGCAATCGGGCCAACCGCGCATCCCCGAAGTGCTCGAGCCGCGAAGCGCGAAAGAAGCTGCCGCGCAACTTGCAACGGCGACGGCGATTCTCATCTGCTGGGAGGAGGCTCCCCAGACAGCTTCGCTTTCGCAAGCCATCGATAGCGCGCTTTCCGCCTGTACGTGCGATGGCACCGACGCGCGCATCGCCGTTGTGGTCGGACCCGAGGGGGGCCTTACCGAGCACGAGGTCAGCATCTTTTTGGACGCGAACCCGCGAGCTTCGCTCGTAAGCTTAGGGTCCTCTATTTTGCGCACCGAAACAGCTGGCGTGGTTGCTCCCGCTCTTACCCTCTACGAACTGGGAAAACTCGGGGGAACTCGATGAAGTACGCCGTTGTCAACCTTGGATGCAAGGTTAATCGTGTCGAATCCGATGCATTCGCCTCCTCGCTTGATGCCCGCGGCGGCCAAAAGGTCGAAGCGTGCGACGCCGACCTCATCGTAGTGAACACCTGTACCGTCACGGGTGAGGCGGAAAAGAAAACGCGCAAGGCCGTGCGCCAGGCGCTGCGGGCGAACGAGCGCGCAACCGTGGTCGTCACCGGATGCGCCGCCGCCATCGACAAAGACACGTTCCTTAAGATGGACCCCCGCGTTCGCGTCATGGGGAAGGCCGAGGTCTCCTCATCGATCGAAGCGGGCGCCTGGGGACTCGATTCCGCAGCGCACGGGAGCGCACTTCCCGTCGGGGAAGGCTATCGCACGCGCGTGGGCGTGAAAGTGCAGGATGGCTGCAACAACGCCTGTACGTACTGTATCGTTCATGTTGCGCGAGGCAAAGCGCACAGCATGCCCGTTCGCGATGTCGTGAGCCAATGCCGAACCCTTGCAAGCGCCGGCGTGAAGGAAATCGTTCTTACCGGAATCAACCTCGGTTCCTATCGTTGGCAGGATGCAGAAACGGGGAAAACGACCGGCCTCGCCGACCTTCTGCGCGAGCTTCTTGCCGAGACGGCCGACCTTCATGAGGAGGGAAGTTATCCCGTTCGATTCCGCGTTTCGAGCATCGAGCCGCGCGACGTGCACGATGACCTGATCGATGTCCTTGCAACCTCCAATGGTCGTGTTTGCAGGCACCTTCATCTTCCCTTACAATCGGGCAATTCGAAGGTACTGCGCGAAATGCATCGTCCCTACAGCGCCGAGCACTACGAGGAAATCGTTCGCAAGCTCTACGATCGTGTCCCTGAATTGTCTCTTTCCACCGATATCATCTGCGGTTTTCCCGGCGAAACCGAATTGGAGTTCGGGGATACCCTTCGCGTCGCCCGAACATGCCGCTTCTCAAAGATCCACGTGTTCCCGTATTCAATGCGCACGGGAACGCCTGCAGCCGCGCGCATCGACCAGGTGCCGCCCGGGGTGAAAGCCGATCGAGTCCAGCGTCTGCGCGATTTAGCCGATATGCTTCGAGATGTGGAGCGCGAAGCTCGCAAGGGAACGCGCGAGCTTGCGGTTGTCGAGGAAGAAGGCATTGCGCTCACCGAAAGCTATTTCGAAGTTCCCGCCCCAGATGGAGCCAAGGTGGGGGAGATGGTCGAAGTAACCCTCTAGGCAAGGCTCGCGATCTTAAAGCAAAGAACAACCACACCATCAGAGAAATCGACCTGGTTAAACAGCGAGCCTCCCCTTGCACGAAACATATCAGCAAGGGGAGGCTCTTCTCGTCAGGCTCATGCAGGACGCTTTGGGTCTTGCCCCGTCAGGCTATGTCAGCGAGCTTCTTATAGGCCGATACTCGCGAAATACTCTTCCGCATAGCGCGCTGAATCCGCAGCATCCTTACTGTAATGATCGGCGTGAATCTGCTCGGCATATTCCGGTGTGAGAACGGCTCCGCCCACAAACACCGCACACCCCGGAGCCTCACGATGAAGAAGCTCAATCGTCTCTTCCATCGCCTTCACGGTTGTCGTCATGAGCGCGGAAAGACCGACAAGACGCACGTTTTGCTCCTTCACGACGCGCAAGATTTCGCCTGGATCAACATCACGACCCAGGTCAATAACGCGATACCCGTAATTTTCGAGCAGCATCCTCACGATGTTCTTCCCGATGTCGTGGATATCGCCCTTCACAGTCGCAACGATGATTGCGCGTTCCGTATCGGTTGCGGCACTCGATTCGCCCACATGCTCGCGAACGATGTCGAACCCCGCCTTAACCGCCTCAGCCGACGCCATGAGCTGGGGAAGGAAGAACATGCCCGCATCGAATTTCTGACCGACGACATCGAGCGTGGGGATGAACACCTCGTTCACCACATCGAGCGCATCGCAGGTTTCGAGCAGCTTTTCGGTCATGGCGCTCATCGGCCCTTTTCGGCCCGACATGATAAGCTTGACCGCAGCTTCAACGTCCCCCGCCGCGTGAGCAAGCGAATCGGGGATAACAATCGGGCAGGCGGCATCATCGGATCTCGCTGGCAAGGTGGTTTGCGCAGCCATCGCGCTCGATGCCGCATCTACGGGTGCAGCATAGGGGTCGGGCGCATCTGCGTAATCCTCGATGTAGCGCACCGCACCTTTGTCCTGCATATTGAGGACGCGGAAGGCATGGACGGTATCCATATAGCGCGCCGACGAGGGGTTCAAAATGGGGAAGTCAAGCCCGCATCCGAGAGCCGCCGCAAGAAACGTGCTGTTGAGAAGCGCGCGTTGGGGGATTCCGAAGCTGATATTCGATACGCCGAGAACCGTGCGCACCCCTAGTCGCTCCTTAACGAGCGACACGGCGCGAACGATTTCCATCGCCTCTTCTTGATTCGTGGCGACGGCCATGACGAGGCAATCGATCACGATATCTTCTCGAGGTATGCCCACGCGATCGGCCTCGGCGACAATCTTTTCGGCAACGGCGAGGCGGCCTTCAGCCGTAGGGGGAATGCCCCCCTCATCAAGCGCAAGGCCGATGACCGCGCACCCGTACTTCTTGGCAAGGGGCAGCACGGCATCGAGGCTTTCACGCTTGCCATTGACGGAGTTGATAAGAGGCTTGCCCGCATAGCTACGTACCACGCGCTCGATAGCTTCGGGGTTGCTCGAGTCGATGACCAGCGGCAACGTTACGGTCGCCGAAAGCTTCTCGACAACCGCAGCCAAAGTTTCCGGCTCGTCGATTTCGGGAAGGCCGACGTTTACGTCGAGGACATCGGCGCCAGCATTGCGTTGCGTGACAGCCTCGCCGATAACATAGTCAAGGTCGCCCGCCCTAAGCGCCGCCTTAAGTTTCTTCTTCCCGGTAGGGTTGATGCGCTCTCCGACGACGGCAACGGCATGCGTGCCGCGATCGAGCACAACCGCTTCCTGGGCGCTCGCAAGAACGCAGGCTGGCTGAAAATCGCGCGGTGTCGGCGTGCCGCGTCGCGCAAGTTCACGTGAGAGCAGCTCGATGTAGCGCGGTGATGTGCCGCAACATCCGCCGACGACGCTTGCACCCGCATCGAGCAGGGGAGCCATCGCGCGAGCGAATTCTTCAGGCCCGACGTCGAAGACGGTTTCGCCGTTTTCCATACGGGGCAAGCCCGCGTTTGGCTGCGCCATGAGCGGACAGCGTACGCGACGGGCCATAGCAAAAGCCGCCCCCGCAAGTTCGGCGGGACCGAGCGAGCAATTGAAGCCGACCGCCTGGGCTCCAAGAGAGGTAAGAACCTCTGCTGCGATTTCAGGAGTAGTGCCAAGAAATGTGCGGCCGTCTTCCCCGAAGGTCATCGTGACGAGGACGGGCAGCGACGAGTTCTCGCGTGCGGCAAGCACCGCAGCCTTCGCTTCGCGCAAGTCGGCCATCGTCTCGATGAGGACAATATCGCACCCTGCGGCAACGATAGCGCGCACCTGTTCAGCGAAAATGTCGTAGGCATCATCGAACGAAAGCGTGCCCATCGGCTCGAGCAGCGAACCTGTCGGACCAATGTCGCCCGCAATGTAGGGAGCGCCCGCTTCTCGCGCGCAATCGGCCGCCAGCTGGTATGCTTCCTCGACGCTCATCTTGTCGCCAAGCTTCAGGCGATTCGCGCTGAATGTATTGGTGGTGATCACCTCGGCGCCCGCCGCAACGTAGGCTGCATGGATCGCAGCGATGTCGGCGGCATGCGTTTTGCAGAGCAGCTCGGGCACCGGCTCGATTCCGTCAAGCCCCCGCTCCTGCATCTGCGTCCCCATGGCGCCATCGACGAGCAGATACTCCTGCCCTTCGAGCGCGCGCTTCAAATGATCGTCTTTGATGACAAGGCCATTCAAATCGCTAGCCATGACAAATTCTCCCTTGCTTTCGTATCATGCACACTTGCCCAAGCGAGCACGTGGTACAACTTCGTCTCACTCCCGTGGCGCACACCCCTGGTTCGAAGAGCCCCACCACCGCGGTAATGCTCTTCGACGGCACGAGCAAGAAACTATCGGTGCAGGTCACTGCCAAGCGCCCGGGGGCACCGAGCGCACACAGCAGATCGGGCTGCATAGAGAGTGGGGCATCTCCGTAACCAGGGCTGAAGCGCCAGTTGGTATGGAGGCCGACCTCGTTGGCACGCAAGACTACCTCCGCCTCAACGCGGTTCGCGCACGCCTCGACAAGCGCCGCTGCGCACGCGTTGTAGAAAAGCGCGTCGGTTGGGCTCGTTGCCTGATAACGCGCAATCGCCCGCTCGGAGTCCATTCCCGCCGTGCACGAGAGCACCGCAACTCCGCAGGCGCCTTTCATATGCGCAGCCATGCTCTCGCCGACAAGGCGCGCAGATGTCCCCGCAAGATCGACGCCTGGACACTCCCCATCAGGTACGATGCGCTCAACAGCAAACGCCGCCCATGAATAGGCAGGGGAAAGCGTTTTTTCGCATTCAAGCGCCAACGCAGCAAAGCGCGCCTCCAGGTCACCATCGAGCTTCTGCTTGCCGTAGCCGAGATACCCCAGCGCCTCCTCGCGATCAAGATACAAGGCACCCTCAGCTGGCGCGCTGGGAAAAGAGCCGCTCCTCGGCTTCCCATTTAAGAAGCTGGCGACCCGTGATGAAGTGCCCTCCCTAGTCGGCACGACGTATTGCCTCAGTGCAGGCGCATGCGATATCGGGGTGGTTCATCGTATAGACATGCAGACCGTCCACCCCGTGCGCCTCAAGGTCGACAAGCTGCTTGCAGGCGTATTCGATTCCGGCCGCGCGGAGGCTTGCCGAATCGTCCTCGTAGCGTGCGAGCAGTTTGATGATGGGGCTCGGAAGGGAGGCACCGCACATGAACACCATGCGCTGAATCTGCTGCTTGCTCAAGAAAGGCATGATGCCGCAGGTTATCGGGGCGTAGATTCGCGCGGAAACGCATCGCTCACGGAAGCGGTAGAAGTAATCGTTGTCGAAGAAGAGCTGGGTCACAAGGAAGCTCGCTCCTGCGTCGACCTTCTCCTTCAAGTGCTCGATGTTCACCTTCGGATCGATGCAGTCGATGTGCCCCTCGGGATACGCCGCCGCGCCCACGCAGAATCCTGCATCGACGAGCGTCGGGATGAGGTCCTTCGCAAAGCGGAACTTCGTCGGCTCGACTCCAGCCGGGATGTCCCCACGCAGCGCAAGAACGTTTTCGATGCCGTGCGCGCGCAAATCATCAACGGATGCCGCGATAGAGGATTTTGTCGCTCCTGCACAGGTAAGATGCGCAACGCAGGCTGTCCCGAAATCGGATTGGATAATCTGCGCTACATCGTTGGTGGAGTGCTTGTTCCCCCCGCCGCCCGCAGAGTAGGTAACCGAGATGAAATCGGGATGAAGCGGCGCGAGCCCCCCTGCGACCTCGCGAGCAGTGCGATGATCCAAATCCCCCTTCGGAGGGAAGATCTCGAACGAGAGTGTCGGGCGCGATGCTTTGCGCGCTTCGTCGAACAAGTGCTTTACCGTGGTCATGTCATTTTCCTCTGCATTCAGTGATGTGGTGAATGTCGGGCATCAGATTATAGTGTTGCCCTCATGCTACAATGGCAATCATGACAGACCAGACGCAAATTACACTAACCGCACCGGCGAGCGTCGACCTAGCGCTTGTCGTCGGACCTGCAGATACGACGCTGCGGGTAGTCGCATCCGCCTTCGACGCCAACGTGAACGTGCGCGGCGACTCCATCATCCTCTCGGGCGATCAAAGCGAGGTGCAATCCCTCACGGCGCTTTTCTCCGATTTCATCAAAGTTGCAGAACGGGGCGAGGAAGTCACCCCCGAATACGCCCTTCGCGCAATCGAGCTGCTTCGCAGTGCGGAGTTCTCACCTCAAGCGTTGAGGGAAGACATCCTGCTCACATTTCGCGGTCGCGCCATCAGGCCGAAGACGGCAGGGCAGAAGCGCTACGTCGACGCCATCCGAACACATACCATCACATTCGGTCTCGGACCTGCGGGAACGGGAAAAACCTACCTCGCCATGGCGATGGCCGTCGCCGCCTTGAAGCGCAAGGAAGTCGGGCGCATCATTCTGACCCGCCCCATCGTGGAAGCAGGGGAGAACCTGGGCTTTTTGCCGGGCACGATCAACGAGAAGGTCGACCCTTACATCCGCCCGCTCTACGACGCGCTCTTCGACATGACCGACATGGAGCGCGCAAACGATCTCATCGACCGCGGCGTCATCGAAATAGCCCCGCTCGCCTTCATGCGCGGCCGAACGCTCAACGACAGCTTCATCATCCTCGACGAGGCGCAAAACACCACGCCCGAGCAGATGAAGATGTTCCTCACAAGGCTCGGCTTCAACTCGAAGATGATCATCACGGGCGACGCGACGCAGCGGGATCTGCCTGGGTCAAGGTCGGGACTCGCCGACGCCGAACGTGTGCTCGAGGACATCGACGACGTGTCGTTTTGCCGCCTGTCGAGCAAAGACGTCGTGCGTCATTCGCTCGTCGCCGCCATCGTCGCCGCCTACGACAAGGCAGACGCCCGATAGCGCAAGGAGAACGATATGAACATCGAAGTGAACTGCGAATATCGAGAAGACCTCATCGCGACCGTTCCCGTGAGCGACCTCGCCACCTTCGTGCTCGCGCATGAGGCGTGCCCGAAAAACGCCGAGGTGTCCATAAGCTTCATCGACGACGACGAGATGGCCCGACTCAACGAGGAATACCGCGGGAAGACGGGGCCGACCGACGTCCTGTCGTTTGAGTGCGATGGGCTCGACGACGAGATGGGCGAAGGACGCAACGCCTTTCCCGATATGCCCTTCGAGCTGGGAGATGTGATCATCGCGCTCGACGTTGCCGAACGCCAAACCGCCCGATTCGGCACCACCTTCGAAGGCGAAATGAGCGTGCTTTTAGTCCATGGCTTGCTGCATCTGTGCGGCTACGACCATATTGAAGACGACGAAGCGGAAGTCATGGAGGCCCGCGAAGCCGAGATTCTGCGCGGATGGGCACAAGAGCGCGGGGTCGACCTTTCGATCTTCGGAGAGTTCAATGGGCCGGGTGCGCTCGTGAGGGGAGAGCACTAGATGACCCAATCACTCCCGCATGCCTTCAAATGCGCGGCCGAAGGCGTTGCCCACGCTTTCAAACAGCGAAACATGCGCATCGACGCCTGCTTCGCCGTCATCGCGATCGCGCTCGGGTTCGCCCTGCGCATCGACGCCAGCTCATGGCTTGCCATTGTCATCTGCATCGGCATGGTCATGGCCGCTGAAACCGTCAACACCGCCGTTGAATGCGTCGTCGACCTGGTGTCGCCCGAATATCACGTGCTCGCAAAGCACGCCAAGGACTGCGCGGCGGGAGCTGCGCTCATCCTTGCCGTGGCGTCAGTGGTAATCGCCGCAATCGTTTTCATCCCCAAGATTGGAGAATTGCTGTGCTAGGAATGCAAAAAGAGGGCTTCAAGTCGGGATTCGCCACGCTTGTCGGACGCCCGAATGCCGGGAAATCGACGCTTCTGAACGCCATCATGGGCGAGAAGATCGCCATCACGTCCTCGACCGCGCAGACGACGCGCCATCGTTTCCGCGCCGTGTTGACTCGCGAGGATTTCCAACTGATCCTCGTCGACACGCCGGGCATCCACAAGCCCCACGACGCCCTCGGCGAAGAGCTCAACGAGTCCGCTCTCAAGGGCCTGCAGGATATCGACGTCGTTGCCATGGTGATTGATGCCTCGCAACCGATTGGTCGCGGGGACGAATGGGTCGCCAAGCAGGTTGCCGCATGCAAGGCTCACCGCATCTGCGTGCTCTCAAAAACCGACATCGCCACACCCGAGCAGATCGCGGCGCAGCGTGAGGCGGCGGAAGCGCTTATGACCTGGGACGCCATGGTTGCGCTTTCCGCGAAAAGTGGCGCAAACGTCGACGCCTTCGTCGAAGAGGCCGTCTTCTATTTGCCCGAAGGACCCGCATGGTTCCCCGCCGACATGCAGACCGACCAGCCCATGGAAGTCGTCATCGCAGAGTTCATCCGCGAGAAGATCCTGCGCTCGTTCCATGACGAGGTGCCACACTCGATCGGCGTCGCTGTCGACAACATGCAATACGAGAAGAAAAAAGATCTCCAGCGAATCTTCGCGACCATCTACGTCGAGCGCGACAGCCAAAAAGGTATGATCATCGGCAAGAAGGGCGCTGCTATCAAACGCATCGGCAGCGAAGCACGTATAGATTTGGAGCAGCTTTTGGGATGTCGCGTCTTCCTCGATTTGAACGTCAAGGTGAAGAAGAACTGGCGTCGCGACGCCACGCAGATTCGCCGCTTCGGATACGGTGAGGGCGCATAAAGAACATTGGGCGACGCGCCGCTTTGTGCAGGTATTGTTGCGTATCGACGCGAGTCGGCCGCCTCGTCGTAATACCGGCTTCCGTTCAGCTACAATAACGCAGATGAGACGT
This sequence comes from uncultured Ellagibacter sp., assembly GCF_934617235.1. GTDB lineage: Bacteria > Actinomycetota > Coriobacteriia > Coriobacteriales > Eggerthellaceae > Ellagibacter. Next base: position 28,575 of record NZ_CAKTTZ010000025.1, read on the forward strand.
TTGAACGGGAGAATGCGCACATGATGATCTGCCCTCATTGTCAAAGCGAGAATCGCGAAGGAGCCAAATTCTGCAACGAATGCGGAGGCTCCTTGCTTGCTGCCGCCGACAAGACGCAGGTCATAGGTGCCGCGCTGCCGCTCGAAGATGATGCTTTCGCCGCGAGTGACGCCGACAAGACGCAGATCCTGAGCGCTGCCGCGACCGATGCCGACAAGACACAGATCCTGAGCGCTGCCGCGACCGACGCAGCAGACGAGACGCAGGTCACAGGCTCCAGCGAATCAGAAGATGCGCACACCGACCAGGCTTGCAACCCCGACGCGACGCAGACGCAGACGCTAACGCCGACCAACGACAAGCCAGCCACCTCCGAAGACGACGAGATCACGGAGATGCTGCTCGACGACGAAGCCGCCATCGAGCTTGAAGACGCGGACGCAGCACCCGATTCGAAAGACCCCTCTGATCTTGAAGAAATCGAAGCCGAACGCGAAGCGCTCGACGACATCCTACCGCGCATCGACGTTCGCCAAGCGGGGGATACTGACGCTTCTCCCAGCGCGCGCACCCAGGCGATCAACTTAAACGCGGCGAACACCGCCGATCTCTCCGGCTTCGAGCGCCTTGTCGACTCAAGCTATGTTCCGCCCGCGCGCTCGTGGCGCTCAGGCGACACGATGGAGCTCCCCAAAATCGAAGGAGAGCCCGCGCCCGCCCAGAAAAAATACGAATCGCCCGATGCCGAAAAGGAAGCGAAAAACCGCAAGAAGACCCGTGCTACTCGCACCCTCATCGTTATCGTTGTTCTGGCTGTCGTAGCTGCCATAGCCCTTGGAGCCAGCTATTACCTGGAGCTCTGGGGCGGCAAGACCGTACCCGATGTCACCGGCGAGGCTCAGGCGGACGCAGTCTGGCTTCTCGAGAGCAAAGGTTTCAACGTCGATACGTCGCAGGTGAAATCTGACGAGGTGGAAGGAATCGTGCTCATCACCAATCCCGCCTCTGGTTCCCGCGTACCGGAAGGCACCACCGTGAATATTTCCATTGCGACGCCGCGCGCGGTGCCCGATGTCACCGGTAAAACGCAGGACGAGGCAAAGGCCGCATTCGACAAGGAAGGCCTCGACAACGTCACGTTCAAGACGGTGAAATCCGACGAAACCGAGGGCACCGTCCTTGAAATCGAGCCGCAAGCTGGCACAAAGGTGAAAGCCGCTGCGGCCATTACGGTTACGGTAGCCGAATCCTATGTCGTTCCCGACGTTACCGGCAAGTCCCAAGACGACGCCACCGCAGCCTTGAAGGAAGCCGGGTACGCCGTCGAGGTCGCAACGAAATACACGGAGGATTCCACCGAGGGAACGGTTATCTCGACCGACCCTGCCGCCGAAACGAAGCTGAAGTCGGGGTCCACCGTCACTATCACCGTTGCGAAATCGCGCGAGAAGGAGCTTGTTTCCGAGACGTATTCCCTCTTCAGCAAGGGCGCAACCGTCATCATGGACGGCATAAACTACGAGGTTGTGTCCTGCGACAGCGTACAATATGAAGGCGATGGGAAAGTGAGCTATACCATCACCGCCATGAAATTCGAGAATACCCTGCTCTTTGGCACGATTTACGGCTCAGCCGAGCAGAAGTCAGGCACCATCAAGTGGAACTCTGACAACAGCATCGCCTCAGCCAAGCCGACGCTTAAAAAGTAGCGTCCGTGGCACGCCCCACTTATAGCGCGCGCGTCATCGTCGTGCACAAGACGAAGCTGGGGGAGAGCGATCTTATCCTCACCATGCTCGCCGAAGACGGCTCACAGTTGCGGGCTGTTGCGAAAGGCGCGCGCAAACCAAGGAGCAGCTTCGCCTCACGTCTCGAGCTATTCTCGGTGGCGGACGTCCTCTGCGCGAAAGGACGCTCGCTCGACGTGGTATCCGAAGCACGCCTTGTCGAGAGCAATGCCGGCCTTCGCGGGGACATCGAGAAAACCGCGGCTGCGGCGCCAATCACCGAACTCGTCGAGCGAACCACTCAGCCCGACCTTGCCTGCCCGAATCTCTTCGCCATGACAAGCACCGCGCTTACCACGATGAGCGAATCCGATGTTCCCTACGCTCCTTCGATCGCCGCTGGCCACTTGCTGAAGGCGTTCGCCATGACAGGCGTCAGGCCGATGCTCGCAACGTGTGCCGCTTGCGGAAATCCCGTGATGCCCCTAAACGATGGCTCGCTTGCCTTCTCCCCACGGGAAGGCGGTGTGATATGCTCCCACTGTCGCTCGCACACGGAAGCCGGATATATCGACGCCCGAACCGCCGAATGGTCGAATTTCCTGCTGCGCTCGACGTTTTCCGACATCGAAGAGGCCCGCATGGGGGTTCGCGAGGCGTTCTCGGTCCTCGATTTATGCCAACGGTGGTGCATCGAGCATGTCGGCTGCAAGCTTCGCTCGCTCTCGTTCCTTTTCACGAGCGGGCTATACGAAACCAACTGACGAGAAAGAGGAAAGAATGTACACGTATCGCACCAAGGGCGTCTGTTCGCGCGCCATCAACGTCGAGGTCGAAGGCAACACCATCAAGCACGTCGACTTCGTCGGAGGCTGCAACGGCAACTTGAAGGCGATTTCTAAACTCGTCGAGGGCAAGGATGTCGATGCCATCTGCGCTGTTCTCGATGGAAACACCTGCGGCAACCGCTCCACTTCATGCGCTGACCAGCTCTGCCACGCCCTTCGCGAGGCGAAAGCAGCCGAATAGCGGCCATATTGTGCAGAACAGGTGGGAATGCCCTTCTTTTCGCTTGCCGCATTGCATGCGCCCCATTACAATAAGCAGGCTGTCATAAGACAGTTGGTTTGTCCCTAGTTTGCATGCGCCACCCGCTTGCCTACCCGGGATCAACGAGAGCTTAGATATTCGAAAGGTGGAAAACAATGGCATCAAAGCTCAGCATCTCCAAGGAGAAGACCGCCGAACTCATCAAGGAATTCGGCAAGTCCGACAACGACTCCGGCTCCGCCGAGGTTCAGGTTGCAATTCTCTCCGAGCGCATCCGCAACCTCACCGAGCACCTGAAGACCCACAAGAAGGACAATCACACTCGTCTGGGCCTCATGAAGCTCATCGGTAAGCGTCGTGGACTTCTGAAGCACATCAAGGAGAGCAACATTGACGAGTACCGCGTGCTCATCAAGAAGCTCGGTATTCGCGACAACATCTAAGCTTGGAACGTGGGCCCGCTAAATGCGGGTCCCGTGCTATATGCAAGGCGGTCGTGCATCGCATCCGGCAAGCACGCTCGTGGAGGCGGGGGAACGTGAGTACCCCGAAGCCGAAGAAGCTCATGCGCAATAGGGCGCACGAGGCTAAGAGAAAGAAAGTATACATGGAAAAGATCGTCGAATCCTTCGAGCTGTACGGTAAGCAGTACCGCTTCGAGACGGGCGAGCTCGCAAAGCAGGCCACCGGTGCTGTGCTCGTCACCCAAGGTGACACCACGATTCTCGTGACCGCCGTCGTCTCCAAGCAGGAGAAAGACTACGACTTCTTCCCCCTCACGGTCGACTACATCGAGAAGATGTATTCCGTCGGCCGCATCCCCGGCGGTTACCTCAAGCGCGAGGCTCGTCCCTCTGAGAAGGGCACGCTGAACGCCCGCATGATCGACCGCCCGATCCGCCCCGGTTTCCCCGACGGATACAAAAACGAGGTCCACATCGTTGCGACGACGCTCGTGTGCGATGGCGAGAACCAGCCTGACGTCATCTGCGTTGGCGGTGCATCGGCAGCGCTTCTCGTCGGCGGTGCTCCCTTCGATGGCCCCGCTGCCTGCGTCAAGATCGGCCGCAACGCCGAAACGGGCGAGTTCATCGTCAACCCGACCTACGAAGAGGACGCAAATTCCGACCTCGACCTCACCATCGCCGGCACCAAAGACTACATCTCGATGGTCGAAGCGGGTGCTAAGGAAATCTCTGAAGAGGACATGCTTGCTGCCATGACGTTCGGCCAGGAAGCTATCGCCGCATTCTGCGACAAGCAGGCAGAGTTCATCGCCAAAGTGAACCCCACACCGATGGAGTACAAGCTCCACACGCCCGCTCCCGAAATCGCCGAGCGCGTCGAGCCGTTCTTCGACGCCATGTCCGCGGCACTCAAAGATGCCGACAAGCTCTCCCGCATGGGTAAAGTTGAGGACTTAAAGGCCAGCATCACCGCGAACGAGTTCTCCGACGAAGAGCGTGCGAGCTGGGCATCCGACATCGCCGCTGCGCTTAAGAAGCTCGAGAAGAAGGCCATGCGCAAGATGGTCATCGAAACCGGCGAGCGCGCCGACGGACGCCGTCCCGACGAGATCCGCCCGCTGCACATCGTTCCCGGCTATCTGCCCCGCGTTCACGGCTCCGGCCTCTTCCAGCGCGGCCAGACCCAGGCGCTTTCCATCTGTACGCTCGGCATGCTCAACGAGTGGCAGCGCCTCGACACCATCGAACCGGTCGAGGGCAAGCGCTACATGCACCAGTACAACTTCCCGCCGTACTGCACCGGCGAAGTGGGACGCATAGGCTCCCCGAAGCGCCGCGAAATCGGCCATGGTGCCCTCGCTGAGCGCGCGCTTCTCCCGGTGATCCCCTCCGAGGACGAGTTCCCCTACGCCATCCGCGTCGTTTCCGAGATCATGGAATCGAACGGCTCCTCTTCGATGGCTTCCACCTGCGGCTCCACGCTTGCGCTTATGGATGCGGGCGTGCCCATCAAGGCTCCCGTTTCCGGCATCGCCATGGGCCTTATCAAGGAAGGCGACGACGTCGTCATCCTCTCCGATATCCAGGGCCTCGAGGACTTCCTCGGCGACATGGACTTCAAGGTCTGCGGCACGTCGAAGGGCATCACCGCACTTCAGATGGACAACAAGGCCAAGGGCCTGTCCGTCGACATCCTTGCTCGCGCACTCAAGCAGGCCCACGAAGGCCGCGCGTTCATCCTAAGTGCCATGCTCGAGAAGCTGCCCGAGCCGCGCGCCGAGCTTCGCGACACCGCTCCCCGCATCGAGACGATCCACATTCCCGTCGACAAGATCCGCGACGTCATCGGCTCGGGCGGCAAGGTCGTTCGCGGCATCCAGGAGGAAACGGGCGCCAACATCGACATTCAGGAAGACGGCACCATCCATATCGCAGCGGTCGAGGGCAAAGCCGGCGAAGCTGCGAAGGCCATGATCTTGGGCATCGTGAAGGAACCCGAGGTCGGCGAGATCTACGAGGGCGAAGTCGTCGGCATCAAGGACTTCGGTGCTTTCGTGAAGCTCACGCCGGGCAAGGACGGCTTGCTCCATATCTCCCGCGTCGCCAACGGTCGCGTGGGCAAAGTCGAAGATGTCCTGTCTATGGGGGACATCGTGAAGGTTCAGGTTCTCGAGGTCGACCCGAAGACGGGCAAGATCTCGCTCGACCGCCTCGACAAGCCCGATGCTCCCGAAGGTTCCTCCAACGGCGGCAACGAACATTCGCATCGCAACCATGACGAGCACAAAGAGCGCGATATGCGCCCGGGCAGAAGCCAGCGTTCGAGCAACGGCCGCACGCCGCGCCGTCGCCACGAGGCTTAATCGCACACGAATACCAATTGCACGAGAAACGGGGACATCATGATTAAAGTAGCTGTTTCCGGATGCTTCGGCCGTATGGGATCGGCGGTCATCGACGCCGTCACCGCCGCAGACGACATGGAGGTTGTCTGCGGCATCGATCCCTTCCCCAAAGAGGGAGCGCCTTTCACGGTTTTCTCCTCGATGGAGAAGGCTGTGGCGGCCGGTGGGTTCGACGTCGTCGTCGACTTCACGCAACCGAGCGTCATCGAAGGGAACCTCCGGTGCGCGCTTCCTGCGGGCATCGACTGCGTCGTCGGCACAACGGGCCTTTCCGACGAGAAGCTCCACGAGCTCGAAAAGCTCGCTCCTGCGGGGACATGCCTGTTCTACGCACCGAACTTCACGACGGGCGCCGTCCTCATGATGGAGTTCGCGAAGGCTGCCGCGCCGTATTTCCCCGAAGCGGAAGTCATCGAGATGCACCACTGCAACAAGAAGGACGCTCCCTCGGGCACGGCAATGCGCACGGCGCAGATCATCTCTGATGCTCGCGGTGGACGAGCAAGCGAAGCTCCCGGCGCCGAGACAGAGCTTAAAGGTGCCGAAGGTGCACGCGGCGCGCTTGTTTCAGGCGTCCCCGTGCATTCCGTGCGCTCGATGGGCTTCGTCGCGAGCCAGGAAGTCATCTTCGGCTCGATGGGACAGACGCTCACCATCCGCCACGATTCCTGGGATCGCGCCTCGTACATGCCAGGCGTTTTGCTGGGCATCAGAAGCGTTGGTTCTCGCGAGGGCCTGATTGTAGGTTTGGAGAACTTCATGCACGAGGCGTAGTGCGCCTTGTGGTCTTTGGCATAATAGATAAATCGAGCATATGTTCGCCCCCTTGCCTGTATTTTTCGCGAGGGGGCGCACGCATGGATAAAGGAGACGCCCATGTCGAACGTTGAACCCCGCTTCGGTCGCCTGATCACCGCTATGGTCACGCCCTTCAACGAAGAACGCGACCTCGACCTCGACCGCGCGCAGGCACTCGCCACGCGCCTGATCGAGGGTGGCAACGACTCGCTCATCATCAATGGAACCACCGGTGAGAGCCCGACGGTCTTCTATCCGCAGAAGATCGAGCTTTTCCGTGCCGTCGTCGAAGCGGCCGACGGAAAGGTGCCCGTCATCGCCAACGTGGGGGACAACTGCACAGCCGATACCGTGAACTTCGCGCAAGACGTCGCGAAACTCGGGGTTGACGGCTTCATGTGCGTCGTTCCGTATTACAACAAGCCCCCGCAGGAGGGCATGTATCAGCACTTCAAGACTATTGCGGATGCAGTGGAGCTCCCCATCATCCTCTACAACATCCCGGGACGCTGCGTCGTGAACATGGAAGCCGAAACGACACTGCGCCTCGCAAACGATTGCGAGAACGTTATCGCCGTGAAGGAAGCATCCGGCAAGATGGACCAAATCGCCACCATCGCTGCCGCGGCACCCGAAGGCTTTAGCGTCTACTCGGGCGATGACTCCGCAACCTACGACATCATGCGCCTTGGCGGCGCGGGCGTCATCTCGACGACCGGCAACGTGGCGCCCGCTCGCATGAAAGACCTCGTCACGAAGTGCGCAGAAGGGAAGTGGGACGAGGCATGGGCTGCTCATGAGGCTCTTTTGCCCCTGATGGACGGTCTGTTCGAGACCTCAAACCCCATTCTCGTGAAAGAAGCCCTGAAGCTTTCCGGCTTCCCTGTCGGCGGCGTTCGCTTGCCGCTTATCGACGCCACGCCCGAGCAATCGGCGCGCCTTGAATCGATCATGCGCGAGGTTGGCGTCCTTTAATCGACTAGTGCGAACGCCCGCAGGTGAATTGCGCCTGCGGGCGTTCGCGTACCGTGATAAAGGAAGTATATGGATAAAGAAAATCAAACTGCATCTTCCCCCAAACAGCCCGATGCTGCGACTGCAGGAAAGGGAAAGAAAACCAAGTCGTACAAACACGTGAAGCTTGAGCACAAGCGTCCTCAGCTTACCAAGGGTGGTGATGGCTCGAAGGACGGTTCTTCGAAGAAGCACAAGCCCGCACAGCGCAAAAGCTCTTCGAGCGCCGGCAAGGACCCGAAGGCAAAACTTAAGATCATCCCCCTCGGCGGCCTTGATGCGATCGGCAAGAATATGACCGTATTCGAATGCGGCAATGACATGATCGTCGACGATGCGGGTCTTATGTTCCCTGACGACAACCATCCCGGCGTCGATCTCATCCTGCCTGATTACACCTATGTGCTCGAGCATGCCGACAAGCTGCGCGGCATCGTTATCACGCACGGGCACGAGGACCATACGGGAACGATTCCGTATCTGCTGAAGGACCTCGACCGTCAGGTTCCTATCTATGCGACGAAGCTCACGCTCGGACTCATTGAGGGCAAGCTCACCGAGCATCGCATCAAGAATGCGAAGCTCGTCGAGATCAAGCCTGGCCAGCAAGTCAAGATGGGTTGTTTCACCACGGAATTCTTCGCGGTGAACCACTCGATTCCGGGTGCTGTCGGCGTGTTTTTGCAAAGCCCCGCCGGCAACGTACTGCACACCGGCGACTTCAAGCTCGACCAAACCCCGATCGATGGCGTGCACTTCGATTTCGGTGCGCTTGCGCGCTACCACGAAATCGGCGTCGACCTCATGATGAGCGACTCGACTAACGCGATGAAGACCACCTTCACGCCGAGCGAGGCGGAAGTCGGCAAGACCCTAAACCGCATTATCAGCCAGGCGAAACAGCGTGTCATCATCGCCTCGTTCGCAAGCCATATCCACCGCATGCAGCAGATTTGCGACGCTGCGCGCGCGAACGGACGCAAGGTCGTCGTCACAGGCCGCTCGATGGTGCAAAACACCGACATCGCCCGCAAGCTGGGGTATCTCAATATCCCCGACGAGGACCTGATCGACGCATACGAGCTCAAGGGTATCCCGCCTGAGAAGGTTGTCATTATGTGCACGGGCAGCCAGGGCGAGCCGCTTTCCGCCCTTGCGCGCATCGCGAACGGCGAGCACCGCACGATCGACATCGAGGAAGGCGACACCGTTATCATCTCGGCGACGCCCGTTCCCGGCAACGAGAAGGCCGTCACGCGCGTCATCAACTCGCTCGCGAAGATTGGCGCGGACGTGTACGACAAGAGCCGTGCGCGTGTCCACGTATCAGGACATGCAGGCGCCGAGGAGCTCAAGATCGTCCTTTCTATCGTGCAGCCGAAGTCCTTCATGCCCGTTCACGGCGAGTCGACGCACCTGCGCGCCCACGCACGTCTTGCAGAGGCCACCGGTGTGCCGAAAAAGAACATCTTTCTGTGCGAGAACGGCGAATCGCTTGAGCTTACCTCGAAGGGCGTCACCCGCGGCGAAGTCGTGCAAAGCGGCATCGTCTACGTAGACGGCTTATCGGTCGGCGACACTTCGCAAGACGTTCTCGATGAGCGCTGCGCATTGGGCGAACAGGGCTTTGCCTGCATCGCTGCCGCGATTTCCCTTTCGCGCCACGAGGTGCAAGGGGGAGTCCAGGTGGAAATGCGCGGCATCACCGGCGGCGATGACGCTTATCTCGCACGCGACGCGGAATCCGCTGTGCTGAGCGCACTTCGCAAAGCCCTCGGCAGAAACGCCACGCTCAAAGAAGCAAAGAAGGCCGCCCGCGACGCGCTTTTGTCC